>JBFGYW010000199.1:0-5160 GCA_041587235.1 Vibrio sp. | reverse complement strand
ACTACTAACTGTCTTGTATTTATAAATAAATAGGTTGCCTTGTTCTCAAGCTTTTTCTCTGCGCTATCATTGACCACATACTTAATCAGATTGGTATTACGCGAGCTTGAGGTTATCGACGTCTTTTTTGTATCCTTTTTCCGGTGATGATTTCTCTCTTAAAGAAACCAGCCCGCGTTCCAGTCATATCAAGGTTTCTAACCATAAAAAAACGAGGCCACCTGGGCCTCGTTTTTGCGTCTCGATAACGATGTGATTACAGTACGTGTACTGATGTTGTGTTGGTTGTACCTGATGACACAAGGGCACCAGAAACCATCACCACGATATCGCCTTTTTTACCAAAGCCAGACTCAAGCGCCAACTCTTTACCTAAGTGGTAGAAAGCATCGGTGTTGGCAATCGAATCAACGATGATTGGCGTCACACCTTTCGTTAGCACAAGTTGCGCTGCGGTTTTGCTGTTGGTGGTGACAGCAAGAATGTTCGCTGTTGGGAAGTATTTACGAACAGAGCGCGCAGATTTACCTGCTTCTGTTGCAACAACGATCACTGGCGCCGTCAGTTTTTCTGCCGTGTCTACCGCGCCTTTACACACGGCTTCTGTGATGCGTAGGCGAGGACTGTCAAGGCGAGAGCCGAGCTCTGCTTGTAGCGCTTTATCAGTACGTGCCGCAATTTGTGCCATGATGGTCACGGCTTCAACTGGGTATTTACCTTTCGCGGTTTCACCTGAAAGCATAACGGCATCAGTTCCGTCCATGATCGCGTTGGCTACGTCACCGGCTTCTGCACGGGTTGGACGTGGGTTTTTGATCATAGAATCAAGCATTTGTGTTGCTGTGATCACCACTTTACGTGCGCGGTTACACTTCTCGATCATCATTTTTTGCGCGAAGATTACTTCTTCGGCTGGGATTTCTACCCCAAGGTCACCACGAGCAACCATGATGCCGTCAGACAACTCAAGAATTTCGTCGAAGTTGTCAACGCCTTCTTGGTTTTCAATTTTTGAGATGATTTGAATGTTGTCACCGCCGTGGGCTTTTAGGTGCTCACGGATTTCACGAACGTCTTGGCCTTTACGGATGAAAGAAGCGGCAACGAAGTCAACGCCTTGCTCACAACCAAACTTAAGGTCGGCTTTGTCTTTTTCAGACAGCGCAGGCAAGCTGACAGAAACGCCAGGTAGGTTAACACCTTTGTTTTCGCCTAGTGCACCGTTGTTGAGTACCGTACAGGTTACTTCGGTTTCGGTCACTTTGGTCACTTCCATTTCGATCAAGCCATCGTCAACCAAAATGGTGTTGCCGACGCTAAGGTCAGCGGCGAAGCCTGGGTAAGTTACCGCTACGATGTCTTTGTTACCGACAACGCTCGCATCGGTAGTGAAAGTGAAGGTTTGACCTGCTTCTAGGTCAACGTCTTGGCCACCTTCCAATTTGATGGTGCGGATCTCAGGGCCCTTGGTATCAAGAAGGATAGCCAGCGGTTGACCTGTGGTTTCCATCACTTGACGGAAGTTAGCAATACGGGTTCCATGCTCGTTGAAATCACCGTGAGAAAAGTTAAGACGCATAACGTTCATGCCAGCGTTTACGAGTTCAGTCAGTTTCTCAACAGATTCAGTCTTAGGGCCAATCGTACAAACGATTTTGGTCTTTTTCATGGAAAATAGTCTCCGATACATACAGTTGTAATTTTAGAAAACATCGACTCTAAAGTTGTCTTTGCTCTGTCTTCCTTGTATCAGAGCGCGATTGGTTATCAGTTTACTTCAGAGTTGTAAGTCTTTCACATCATTTAGTCATTTTATGACTATTGCATTAGCAGATGACAGCTATATTACGACAAAAAACGCCATTAGGCGCTGTTTTTCTATACTGCCATCATAGATTCTGTAATTTTTTTACTTTCTTGGTGTGATTCTACCACCGAATTTAGTCAATATCACGAAAATCACTTTGTCTTAGGACAAGGTTTTAACGTTATTTATTAATTTTTGGCAGTGAAATAAATGGATTTTTACCTTTCGTTGTCGCTATAATGACTTTCAGTTCGTAACTTGTGTGCTAAATTTATATGTCGAAACGAAACACTGAATTGAGAAGACTAGCTATTTCTAAGCGGGTTAATCAACTTGGCGAGGTGAGCGTGGATGAGTTGTCTCGTTTGTTTGAAACCTCAGAAGTCACTATTCGCAAAGATTTAGCGTCATTAGAAAAAAATGGCCAGCTGCTTCGTCGTTATGGTGGCGCGGTGGCTTTGCCGAAAGAAGTCTTGAATGAGGCTTTAGAAGACAATGTTTCGGTTCGTAAGGTTTCCTTGGCCAAAACGGCGGCGAGTTTAATTCGCGATCATCATCGAATTGTGATCGACAGTGGCAGCACCACCGCAGCGCTGATTAAACAACTCAATCAAAAACAAGGCTTAGTTGTGATGACTAACTCATTAAATGTCGCCAATGCGCTTAATGAGCTAGAAAGTGAGCCGACCTTGTTGATGACCGGTGGCACTTGGGACAATCATTCAGAGTCTTTTCAGGGCCAAGTCGCAGAATCGGTATTGCGCTCGTACGATTTTGATCAGTTGTTTATCGGCGCAGACGGTATTGATTTAGCACGCGGGACGACAACCTTTAATGAATTAGTGGGCCTTAGCCAAGTGATGGCGGAAGTATCTAGGCAGGTGGTGGTGATGATTGAAGCCGATAAAATTGGCCGCCGCATGCCAAATTTAGAGCTGGGCTGGGGAGACATTGACGTGCTCGTGACCGATGAGCGCATTCGCCGTGAGCAAAAAAGCGCGATTGAAGCCCAAGGGGTTCGCGTTTTGGTCAGCAGTTTATAGTGACCCAGCCTGAGCCGTTGAGTTGACAAAACCCGTTGGCGTTTTGTTGGCCACGGCTTAATAGAGGGACTATGCTCAATGCGAGTCCTTTATCATTAGATAGCAGTTGCCAGGGCCGTGAGATCGTGGCAAATCAGAGCCAAAGTTAGGAGTCGATATATGTGTGGTATTGTTGGCGCGGTTGCGCAGCGTGATGTGGCAGAGATTTTAGTCGAGGGTTTACGCCGTTTGGAATATCGCGGTTACGATTCTGCCGGTGTGGCGGTCGTCGATGGCGAGAAAAACCTCACTCGCGTACGCCGTTTGGGCAAGGTACAAGAGTTGGCGGATGCGGTAGAAGCGGCGCAAGTGACCGGTGGGACGGGGATCGCCCATACCCGTTGGGCAACGCACGGTGAGCCGTCTGAAATCAACGCTCACCCGCATATGTCTGGCGATATTGCCGTGGTGCATAATGGCATCATTGAAAACCACGAAAGCTTGCGTGCTTTGCTGCAATCACGTGGCTATGTGTTTGAATCGCAAACCGATACGGAAGTGATTGCCCATTTGGTGGAGTGGGAGCGACGCACGTCAGAGACCTTATTGGAAGCATTGCAAAAAACCGCCAAGCAGCTCGAAGGGGCTTACGGTACCGTGGTGGTGGATCGCAACGACCCATCGCGTATTGTGGTGGCGCGCTCTGGCAGCCCGATTGTGATTGGTTTTGGGGTCGGTGAGAACTTTTTGGCGTCGGATCAGCTGGCATTGTTAAACGTGACTCGCCGCTTTATGTATTTAGAAGAAGGCGATGTGGCGGAGATCACCCGTCGCGATGTGACGGTATTTAATGCCCAAGGCGAGCGTGTTGAGCGCGAGGTGAGCGAGTCGAATGCCGAGCACGATGCCGGTGATAAAGGCCATTATCGTCACTTTATGCAAAAAGAAATTTTTGAGCAGCCAAAAGCGCTGATCAATACCATGGAAGGTCGCCTGTCTCAGGCATCAGTGATCACCAATGCGATTGGCGTTCACGCTGAAGATATTTTAAGCAAAGTGGAACACGTGCAGATCATTGCCTGTGGTACGTCTTACAATTCGGGCATGGCCGCGCGTTACTGGTTTGAGTCAATTGCTGGTGTGAGCTGTGATGTCGAGATTGCTTCTGAGTTCCGTTATCGCGATTTTGTTGTGCGTCCTAACAGTTTGTTGGTCACCCTTTCTCAATCGGGGGAAACCGCGGATACCTTGGCGGCGCTACGCATTGCCAAAGCCAAAGGTTATATGGCGGCGATGACCATTTGTAACGTGGCGGGCTCGTCTTTGGTGCGCGAATCGGATTTTGCCTTTATGACCCGTGCCGGCACCGAGATTGGCGTAGCCTCGACTAAGGCATTCACTACTCAGTTGGCTGCGATGCTGATGATGGTGGTGTCGATTGGTCGTTTGCAACACCGCTTGTCTGAGCAGCGCGAGGCAGAGATTGTCAATGCTTTGCACGAGTTGCCAAAGGCGATAGAGCAAGCGCTCGAATTTGATAAAGACATCGAAGCTTTAGCGCCGGATTTTGCCGATAAGCATCATACTTTGTTCTTGGGGCGCGGTGAGTATTACCCGATCGCGATGGAAGCTTCACTCAAGCTAAAAGAAATTTCTTACATTCACGCCGAGGCCTACGCCGCCGGTGAACTTAAGCACGGCCCGTTAGCACTGATCGACGCCGATATGCCAGTGGTGGTGATTGCGCCGAGTAATGATTTGCTTGAGAAGTTAAAGTCGAACGTGGAAGAAGTGCGTGCGCGTGGCGGTTTGTTGTACGTGTTTGCCGATCGCGATGCGGGCTTTGAAAGCGATGAGAATATGAAGATCATCAAGATGCCACACGTTAATGAAGTGACGGCGCCTATCTTCTATACGGTGCCGATGCAGTTGCTGTCGTACCACATCGCGCTGATTAAGGGCACGGATGTCGACCAACCTCGTAACCTCGCCAAAGCGGTGACGGTTGAGTAAGCCAAAGCGTTTTAGCGAATAACGTTGTCGGTAAACAATAAAGATTAGAACTAAACAATAAAGTTTGAAACTGTAACATTAAAGTTTCAAACTTTTAAAACCCGGTTAAACTGATTAAAAGTTGACCGGGTTTTTGTTATGGCAAAATCAAAGTACGTTTTAACTGAAAAGCAAATCATCAGTTGGCCACTGGGAAGGAGATCTTGTCTCGGGTTCAAGAAATACGCACATTGCTACTCTTGTAGACCGAAAATCCCGCTTTACCATTATCCTCAAGTTGGCGGGAAAAGACGCTGAATCTGTACTTGCTGCGTTATT
>JBFGYW010000198.1:0-5233 GCA_041587235.1 Vibrio sp. | reverse complement strand
GCCACTGCATTCCCTCGTTCCCATACTCCCGCGTGGGAATGCAGACTACTGAAGGTAAGGGATCAGTGAAAGACAATTTATGACAGTGTGGGACAGTACAACACAGTTTAAGACAGTAAAACACAGAGTATTCCCTCGTTCCCATACTCCCGCGTGGGAATACAGAACACTTACCACGACCGATAAACCTCTAGTAAGCCCGTCATACCAAGATAGTCTCTCGCACTCGAATAACGCCAATGTGCTTCTTCATCAACATAACCGCGCTTGACTGGATTTTGATGAATGTACTGTGTTTTTTGCCGCATCATCTGTTCATTTTGAATCAATTCAGCATGTACGCCTTCCTGCCAAAATTGAAAAACTCGGTCGTTTTTATGTGCTTTTTTATAAAAAGCCAGCTGGTGTAAGATGGTTTTTTACCTGGTTTTCTTGTAGGTGTTCAATCACTTTTTTTGCCGTAAATGACTTAAAGCGCGCAATATCTTTATCGAGTTGAGCACTTTGCAAAACAAAATGGCAATGATTTTCTAATACCACCCACGCATACACTTTAAGGCCATCTGTACTTAAAAAACGTAATGAATCTAATAAAATATTCACTGTCTCTTGCCGTGTAAATACAGGAATCCAATGCAGCACCGTCAGCGTGACAAAATGCGGTTGCTGTGGCTCCGTGATTTGATAACGGCTTCTACCCACCCATTAAGCCTCGCTGCCTTTTCACACTCTGTATAAAAACAAGTTCGAAGATGTTTTTGAAAAAACGGTTAAGCATGATTTATCTCACTGCTGCTTTCGATTTGATAAGTGTTAACCAAGATTGCAAGTTTGTCGCACACCTGGGTGGGTGATTGGGGAAATATGTCCCCTAGATCAAAAAATGACGGTGAAGTGAGGTGTTTTTTGTGATCTTGATTAGCAGTCTCCCTGCCAATTAGGCGCGCTTCTGGCTAGCTTACTGAAATATCACTTGGTCATTTAACTGCAAAAAACGGCTCAGTGACTATCGGAAAACTTTAGGGGGGGTGGCAACATTTGCCGACAGAGTTTTTTATTTCTTTATAAAAGATTATGTCGGCAAGAGTTGCCGCCCACGTAGTCGGCACCCCTTGCCCCCTCCCCCCGGCAATCCGTTCCATTGTCTACGCACTCTGTTTATTATGGGGAATGGCAAACGGTGCCGATTGATAATCACCAAGATGAATATCAATGGCGGCAATGGTTGCCACCGCCCTGTGGATAAGTAATTTGTTAAGGCTCATTGATGAGCTTTACTTTGCACTCGAATTTGGGGCCATCTGTCTATGTATGAAGTTTAAAAGCATAAGATAACGGCATTACGGCGCTTGCACTTGCCTAAATCGCGTGCTGTATCGACAGCATTCCCTCGTTCCCATGCTCCCGCGTGGGAACGAGAGGTTTTGAGGTCGCGGTGCTGCAAGTGGCAAGGGAAGACCAAAAACCTAGTATTTAACCGTATGGGGCAGTGAAAGACAGTCAAACACAGTTGCAGGTTTTCACTGTGTTAAGCGCAGCGAACAGTGTTTCACTGTCTTGTACTGTTTGTCACTTAGCCACCATTACAGGGGATTGATACAATTAGGCATGTTTTAGACAGTATAGACGCTAGTTTATCGCGTTAAAGTTGATAAAGTGAACGTACTGAAAAGGTTTAAGCGCCATTTCATATTTTGGTGGTCACACTATGATCGCTGTTTTCGTTTTCACTTTGGGTTATTGATATGACTGATTCTTCGATTCTTATTACCGGTGCAAATTCTGGCCTTGGCTTTGAGGCTGCGCGACAGTTCGCGCTAAAAAAAGGCATCACTAAAGTCATTTTAGCTTGTCGCAATCCTGAGCGCGCACAAGAAGCGCAGCAGCGTTTAGAAGCCTTAACCGGCAAGAAAGTCTTCGAAACCTTAATCGTCGATGTGAGCGACTTAGCGTCCTGCCAATCTGCGGCGGACAAGTTGACCACTCCGGTGGATGGCATTGTTTTAAACGCCGGTGGCGCGGGCGGCTCAGAGCCAACTAAACTCACCAAGGACGGAGTTATTTTTACCTTTGCAGCCAATGTACTCGGCAATGTCCATTTAACCGAACGTCTGATGGAAAACGGCAAACTTTCTAAGCAAGGCTCTGTGATGTACGTAGCCAGTTTTGCGGCGAGAGGCGCACCCGAGTTAGGCGCCGCTAAGCCACCGATTGCAGACGGCTCGCTCGAAGAGTGGACATCGGTTGTCAATGGTGAAAAATTTATCTCTAACACCGCTTACACCGACCATTATGGTTCGGTCAAATTGATGGGCGCATTGTGGACCATGAGCATGGCTCGCAAGCACCCAGAGATGCGATTTATCACGGTGGACCCAGGAATGGCGGTCGGTACATCAGGCGCAGACGCGTTTCCTTGGTATCAACGTTGGGCCACCAATGCCACCATGAAGGTCATGCAACTGTTGGGTAAGGCGCATTCGGTCGAGGTCGGTGCCAAGCGTTATGTCGATGTGTTGCACGATCGCGAGACCTACACATCGGGTATTTGGTGGGGCAGCAAAAAAGGCCTGACGGGAGAGATTGCCGATCAGCGTGCCCATTGGCCTGAGATCATCGGCAGCGAAAAGGTTCAAGACAACGCCGATGTTGTGATCCATCACTATCTAAAATGAAGCTGAAAGGCAGTCTAAGGTGAACTCACTTCACTCCAAGTAGCAAGGGAAAACCTGAACCATAAGCTCGCTGCGCTTAAAGTAGCAAGATCGCTTCGCTCCAAGTGACAAGGGAAAACCCCAATCCTTAGTGTGGAACAGTGAAAGGCAGTTGCAGGTTTTCACTGTGCGAACTGTGTTGCACTGCCTTGTACTGTGCTTCACTCGACACCGCTTCTGCATTCTCTCGTTCCCATGCTCCCGCGTGGGAATGCAGACTGCTGAAGGTAAGGGATCGGTGAAAGACAGTATGTGACAGTGAAAAACAGTGAAACACAGAGTATTCGTCATGCGTTGTAGACAGCGGGCACGAGAGGTAAAAGCACTTACCCTAGCCTACCTTGGAGCCTGTCACTGCTGCTGGCGCCTTGACCCTATGCGTTCCCACGCAAGCGCGTGGGAACAAAATAAACAACAGCTCAGCTTAGCAGCGCTAGGGCACTTTAAAGTAGCCGACTTCTCCTTTGAGCTGACCGGCTAATTTATCTAAAGACACTAACGCATTTTCATTGCGTTCTATGGCATTAATTGTGTTGGTAGACATAGTCGAAATTTGCTCCATAGCGCTGGCAACATCACCGACTGCGTTAACCTGATCTAGCGTCGATAATGCCACTTCACGTATCCGAGCCAAAGAATCAGCCGCTTGTGCCTCAATACTTTGCAATAATTCAGTGGCTTCTATGATCTGCTGCTGACCTTTAGCCACCTGAGGTTGCGCACTCTCCATCGCTTGGACACTTTCTACGGTTTCAGACTGAATGTTAACCACCATGGTTTCGATCTGTGTGGTGGCTTCACTGGTGCGCTGTGCTAACTGTCTGACCTCATCAGCAACCACGGCAAAACCTCTGCCAGACTCCCCTGCCCGAGCGGCTTCTATTGCTGCGTTTAAAGCAAGCAGATTGGTTTGATCGGAGATCTCATTTATCACATTGGCAACGCCGCCGATTTGCTCTGTTTTTTCCTTAAGTGAATTTAACTGTGCGACAGCGCGGCTCACCGTCGAGGCAATTTTTTGCATTTCTTCGGCTGTCAGTGAGACCAGTTCGCTTCCCTGACGAGCATTGTCTGCGGTCTTTTCGGAGTTACTCTGCGTCAAACGAGAAAGCTGTGAAATTTGGTCAATACGTTCACGCATATCATCCAATTGCTCAGCAGTATCCGATGTCAATCTCCCCTGTTGCTGTGCAGCACTTAACACCGTAGCAGAAGATTGCGAAACTTCATTAACCTGAGTATGCAAATTATCTGAAGCGCTAATAATATTGCCAACTGTCTGGGTGAGCTTAGCTCTCATTTCATGCAATGATCCCAACACACTCCCTGGTAGATGTTGTTTATTACTGTAAGTCAGATCGCCTTGCGCCATCAGCTTAAGGTGGTGCTCGGCTTCAAAGGGCTCTCCACCTAAAGAGTTTCTCAGGCTGCGCTCAATTGTGATACCGATAATCACAGACACCAGTAGAGCCGCAGCGGTTAGCCATAACATCAGGTTTTGAAAACCACCAGCCGCATTTCTGGCTTCCGGTGTCAGTTGCTGATTGCGCACTTCCTGGTAATCAATAAATTGGTTGATTGCTTTTAGCCAGGCAGCAAAGGCTGGCCGCGCTTGATCCAGCACCCTATTCGTGACATCAAGACCCTGATTCTTATCGTCCAATATTTGTCGAATGAGTGGTAACGTACTCGCTTGAATATTTTTAATTTGCTTGAGAATTTGTCTTTCTTTGGTAGAAAATTCGATGCCACTTGATAGCATCTGGTCCATCTTGAGTTGCGACTGTTGATAAAACTGTTCTAAATGATCTATTTCATCTTCAAAAGCACGGATTTCTGTTTGCGTTCTGGCAAGAGAGACATCGCGAATGGCAATCGCTCTGTCGTGAACACTACCACGAAAATTAATCGCATATCGTTGTTTTACCGAATTAATGTCGGTTATCTTCGACAGGGATCGGTCAATAAAATTAACTTGGTTAATGCCCAAGATGTTAAGAACCACCATTAAGGCCAATATACTGCCAAAGCCTACTGATAAACGTGTTTTTATTGTGAGTTTCGATAAGTAATGCAAGAGTCAGACTCCACTAATCTTGTTTAAAAACGTGCCTATGTTAATGGTCATTATCTTTCCAACCGCTGGCCTAGGACCGTGACCGATTGAGAAAATCTGTTGCGACCGTCAATTTTATTCATGTGCGCCCCCCTCCCCTTAATGACTGTTATTTAGTCATCATCAGACAAAGCGATTATTCGCCACACAGTATAATGAGTATTCTGTCAAAATAAATCATTAACTCACCTTGTGCCAGATCTCAGTGTGAGACCGTAAAACACAGCGTAGAACAGCACAGTGAAAAACAGAGTTTCCATCGTGTGTTGGCAGTAAATGGTAACGATTTTCAAAGTGCTGCTGGCACCCTGACCCTATGCGTTACCACGCAGGCGCGTGGTAACGAGAGGTGATAAGCTCGCTGCACTGCAAGTCGCAAGATCGCTTCGCTCCAAGTGGCAAG
>JBFGYW010000197.1:0-5269 GCA_041587235.1 Vibrio sp. | reverse complement strand
TTACCCATTGCCCTTTATTTTAATCTGACATGGAAGCATGAAACACATGAATCACAAGTTTCAACTCATTTTGACCGGCGGTACTATCGACTCTTACTACGATACCGAGCGTTGTACCCCCATCCCACACCAGCACAGCGTGATTGCCGATCACCTAAAAGACGTCGCCGGTATGCAAGCGGAGCAATTTGATGTGACGACCGTCTGCATGAAAGACAGTCGCGAGATTGAAGATAAAGATATTGATCAAGTGGTTGCTGCGATTGAGCAAAGTCCATTAAACCGCCATGTGATCACGCATGGCTCGTTTACCCTCTTTACCAGTGCGCGTTATTTGCAGTCTCGCCTTCAAGCCGAGCACCAACAAGTGATCGTCTTTACCGGCGCCATGATCCCGCTAGCCGGGTTTTCTCCTAACGATGCCAGCTTTAACCTGGGCAGCGCCATCACCGCCGCTCAGTGTTTAGAGCCAGGGGTATACATTGCCTTTCACGGCAAAATTTATCGCCCAGAAGACATGGAAAACCTTCACTAAATGCGCATTGTTTCGCTGAAGCACACTCACCATTAATGGCCAATTGCGTCTTAAACTCTTTTTGTCTTAAACCAAGCGCGCAATTGGCACATTTACTTGTGGTCGCTGCGATTAGCCGCCAGTAATGCCAGCCAAGTCACCGCATTAAAGCACGCGTTAGCGCAACGAGGTATTGAGGTGGTGACACACCCTAATTGGCCTTAGATACTAGTTGAGCTTAAGCAAAAGCCAAGAGGATGACGAACAAGAAATAACCAATCAATAGGCAAAAAAATGCAGCAAGGGGATTTGCTGCAAAAAGGATTATAACAGGAGTTACAAATCATGAAAAAAGTAATTAGCGTTCAAGGCAGTGGATTCGCTAACCGGGCTAGAATACGGTTTTTCGTGATTTAGGTCACGTTACAATAACACCATTCATTGTGGTCAGAATGTCACAGGTTAATACCCATCGAGCTCAATAACTGGTCACCCTAGCGGATTAAACCATTCTCCAGTATTGACGCAAAAAAGCCCGCGGCGACACGCAGCGGGCTCAATGTCATATCGGCTCTGTCAGAGTTAGAACGAGTAACGCGCAGCGACAGCAAAGATATCGTCTTCACCCTCGATGTCGTTGATCTTATATTCGGCTAACGTTTTAAAGTTCTCCGTCAGCTGATATTCACCGCCGATCGAGTAAGAATCGACAGTATCTTCATCATCGCGCTCAAGGCCGTTGTAGCCGATAAGCGCAGACAGTTTTTCGGTTACTTGGTAGGTTGCCACCGCTTCAATACCGGTGTAATCAACGCCGTCTTCAGAGCCGTCTTTTGCCCAGTTTTCGCCGTCGCTGTACAGCGCTGCCAGGTAGAGTTTGTCGTACTGATATGAAATCGCCGTTGTGATCAGCGTTTGATCGTCGGCTTCGTCGAGGCCTTCACCTTGGTTGTAGCCCAATGCCACATTAAAGCCGTACGGCAATTTATAATTCGCCGCGAGGCCAAAAGAAGAGGCATCGGTCTCGCCATTGGTTTGCACGACTTCGTCGTTTTCTGCTTGATAGCTAGCGTGTACCGTCAAGTCTTGGTAGTGACCGGTCAGTTTAAATACTGAATCCGAACGGCCCGTGCCGAACAAGTCAGAGCTCACTCCGGCGGCTTCATTGCCAAACTCTGGGAAGATATCGGTGTAATCAGAGACCAATGTCACCGCGCCGTATTGGCGGCCGTAACTGATGGTACCATAGTCCGCACCCACACCAATGTACCCTTTACGTACATCAAACTCATCGTCTTCATCGCTGTCGTCGCGGCGGTTAGATTTGAATTCAAGCTCATAAAGACCAAAGGCGTAGTAGTCTTGATTGATTTGTGATTTGCCAGACAGGCCAACGCGAATGTAGCTTTGATCGCCATCGCTGTCGTCATCACCTGAAAAGTAGTACATGCCTTGTGCACGGCCGTGGATATTCAGTTCTTTTTCATCGTCTGAATACACGGTGGCAGCTAAAGCTGAGTTGCTCAAAAGAAGGGCGCTGATCGCCAGCGTTATTTTTTTCATTTCCATGATATCACCACTGCATGATTTCCTAATAAACGCGGTTAATTATGGTGATATCAATGAAAAACGACAGTGCAATATTGACTATGAACTATGGTGAAAAAGCCGCAATAAAGACAGAATAACACTGTAATGACAACGACTTAGCGCTCAAGTTCCGTTACCCAGCATGGTGAACCACCGTCAACGGCGCTGATGAGACAAATTGTTGCCAAACCGGAGGCGTGCCAATACTTTGCTGCACAGAGTCAATAAACAGCTTAACCAGGGGTTGCTGGTTGCGATGGCTGTACATGGCGTAGATCTCCCCAAATGGCGGCAGGTGATGGTCGGGCAACAAGCGAACAAGCCCTTGAGACTCGAGTGATGAGGTGAGGAAAAACTCGCCGATCAAAGCAAAACCAAGCCCTGATTTAACCGCCTCTAAAATCAAGTCGGTTTCGTTGACAAAATACGCGCCCTGAATGGGATAGGTTTTGATTTCCCTTGATTGCGGCGTGGGCGCAATGCGCAATTTATCGGTTTTAAAGTGATGATTGGCGTAAACAATGGCCGGCAACTGACTGAGTGCCTCTGGGCTTTGCGGCATGCCGTGTTGCATAATAAATTCGCGTGAGGCCACCAACGCCATGTGGTTGGTCGCCAAGCGGCGCACGATCATGTTCGACTCTTGAATTGGGCCAATGCGAAACGCCACGTCGTACCCTTCGTGGATCACATCGACACGTTCGTCATCGAGGCGAAGCTCTACCGTTACCCCTGGGTAATGTCTCATGAAGGTTTGTACGGCTTGGCCCAAGTAAGTGCGACCAAAAAAAGCCGAGCAGGAGATTTTTAAATGCCCTTTGGGTTCGCTTTGAAAGAGCGAGGCTTTATTGCGGGTTTCAGTAAGGACATCGCGCACTTTTTTCGCTTGCGCGACCATTTCGACCCCAGCTTGGGTCAGCGACAGAGAACGCGTGGAGCGATTGAGCAAACGCAGGCCAAGGCTGTCTTCTAATTTTTTAATTTGTTTCGACAAGGCCGAACGGTCGATGTGGTTGCGATCCGCGGCTTTGGCAAACGTGCCATATTCTGCCACATCCAATAGTAATTCGAGTTGGGTTGCCAAATCCATTGCTCGCATTCCTCTTTAACCAAAATAACTATTAATTAAGTCAACAGAGTGTACCGAATTCATTGGCGTTGTTTATCGTTTAATTGGCGCTTGTGTGATGCCAAAACGGCACGAAAGTGACTGAAATTTGGGCTCAAAAGGAAACAATACCCAAAGGGAGGTGACAACATTCATTTATTGATTTGTTTTTCAGTTAATACCTACTTTGATTTTGCGATAAATAGCCCGTGAGCGGCTAATCCGTTTTCAAACTTTAATGCCCACCGAGTACTTGTTGTGTTGGATAAGAAAGTTTGAAACTTAGTTTTGGATAGAACTTTGTCAGTTGGTTTGCTAATTAAGCAAACAACGGATTAACTCAAGTATGGAAAAACATAATAAATAAAGTAAAAGATCACCACTTCCAATCACTATAAAATCCTTACTACTTATCGGGAATTGACCGTCATTTCATTTCTCTATAATCTCTTTTTTTACAACAGTTGCTTATCAACAAATTTAATAACCATTCTGAGTATTAGACCTTATGATGACTTCCAAAATCGATCTGAACGACCTACACGACAAGAACATAAACTACTTGATTGGAGCAGGTGCATCAGCAGGTCTATTCCCAACTCTTACGTTGAACATGCAAACTGAGGGGAAATGGGAAACGATTGAAACTTTGGCTACTGAGTTCGACTCTATTGATGCTAAACACCTCAAAGCCTTGCTGTTCATGTATTATTATGAGGAATGCATCAAGCCCGTTAGTTCTGTTGACTTCGCCAACTTAGAGGGTGACAAGCAAGTAGTCATCGATAATTATAAGAAGTTCATGAAATTAAACCTTGAGATACTCCGTCGAAAGCGAAGTTACGATAGAAAGATAAACTTCTTCACCACGAACTACGATTCCTGCCTTGCCTATGCAGCAGATGAACTCTACGAAGAAAAATCCATTCGATTCAACATCAACGACGGCTCTCGAGGTTTCCATAAGAAAATCGTCGAAGCTCGTAACTTCGATTGTATGACTACTGAATCAGGTATTTTCGACAGAAGCAAAGAAATCCAACGACAGATCAATCTTATTCATCTTCACGGTTCAGCTTTTTGGCGTAAGCACAACGATTCTATCATCGTTGATTACTCCTCTGCGGATCAAATCGTTTCTGAATCATCAATCGACAGTATGTACTACGGTGATTTTAAAGAGATGTTAGAAAGTGGCTCCCACACTGTGGATCAATTGTGTTCAATGACAATAGATGAAGATCACAAAGCGGCGTTTGAAGACAGACAAGATAACTTCTACAGGGAATATAACAAGTTACCTATCGTGAACCCTACAAAATGGAAGTTCCATGAAACAGTATTTGAAGAACACTATTACCAAATGCTGCGCCACCTTAGTTACGAGTTAGAAAAGCCAAATAGTGTATTAATTGCCTTCGGGTTCTCATTTGCTGATGAACACATCAGGAACTTGATTAAACGCTCTCTGACGAACCCTACTCTACAGGTATACATCTGTTGCTACAGAGAAACCATGATCCCTGAATTGGAGAAGCATTTCTCTGACTTCAATAACATCATGTACGTTGTCCATGAAGAAGGTGAAGCATTAGATTTCTCTTACTTCAATTCTCACGTCCTAACACTTGATGAGGATGACGCATGAGCATCTTCATTGGTGAGGTCACAGCGGTAAATGGCATTCAAATAACTTTGACGGTTGATGAGACATCGAACAAAGACACCATTTTCTATGAAGGTCAGCGATACAAGGGGATATCTATCAGAGAGTACGTTTCAATTCAGCGTGGCTTCCGTGACATTGTATGCATCGTTGAAGGTGAGTACTTAGATGAAAGACGTTTCCAAGAGAGCACGGATAAAATCGAGTACGTCCGAAAAGTACATGTTCGACCTATTGGCTACATTGAAAATGGAAAGTTCTTTGAAGGCATCAAATTCTTACCGTTAATCCGTGATCCTGCCTTCCTGTTACCTGAGCAAACCTTAAAGACAGTATATTCATCTAGTACTGAATCAGATTTCTGCATAGGATCATTGTTAAAAGAAGGGAT
>JBFGYW010000196.1:0-5289 GCA_041587235.1 Vibrio sp. | reverse complement strand
CGTTTTCTATTTTTACGGAGTTTTATTTTACACCTTTGATGTATTGATTATTTTTATGGAAATTTCGCTTGTGTCAATAATTGAGTTTTTTTGTTGGTTTTATTCTTTTTATTTTCACTAATTTATATTGATTAATATGTATATTTCATTGATTTATTTTATAAATTTCAATAACTTATTGTTGCTAATGTTGTTTTTGAATGTAATTTTTCTTGTTTTTTGTAAGCAGTGTCATGTATTGGAAGATGATTTTAAAATCTATTTGAAATGTCACATTAAAAGTTTAACTTGGTTTTTATAGCGTGAATGAGCGTTTAGAAATTTATGCATTAAAAAATAAATTGTTGAAATAATTATCAATAATCATGGATGGAAAATTAATGAAAAAAGTCGTTTTGATCACTGGCTCAAAAGGTGGTATTGGCTCATCAATTACAACGTCCTTTGTCGAAAAAGGTTATCGAGTGATTGCAACTTACTATACTGGTGCTTATGAGTGTGCCCGTGAGTGGTTTGAAAGCAATCAATTTAGTGAGCAACAAGTGAGGTTATTAGAACTGGATGTGACTGACACCGAACAATGCCAACGGCGTTTAACCGAAGTGTTAGCACAAGAAGGCGCAGTGGATGTCATTGTGAATAATGCAGGGATCACTCGTGATGGCCAGTTTAAGAAAATGTCTGCGAATAACTGGAATGACGTTATCAACACCAATCTCAATAGCATATTTAATGTCACCCAACCTTTATTTGCAGCAATGTGCGAGAAAGGCTTTGGACGAGTGATCAATATTTCGTCCGTCAATGGCTTAAAAGGGCAATTTGGTCAAACCAATTATTCTGCGGCCAAAGCAGGTATGATCGGCTTTACCAAAGCGTTAGCGGCTGAAGGTGCTCGTTACGGCGTCACGGTTAATGCAGTGGCACCTGGCTACACGGCAACGCCAATGGTTGAAGAGATGAAACCTGAAGTTTTGGAGTCGATTGTCAATCAGGTGCCCATGAAGCGTTTGGCAAAAACCGAAGAAATTGCCAAAGCGGTGGCTTTTTTGGCCAGTGAAGATGCTGCCTATGTCACAGGCGAAACCTTATCCGTCAATGGCGGCTTATACATGCGCTAAGGAGTGTCATGATGGAAAAAGTGTATATTGTAGCAGCAAAACGTTCGGCAATTGGCGCTTTTGGGGGCAGTTTAAAGTCCATCAGTTGTGGTCAGTTGGCCTCTCAAGTTATTCAATCTGCTTTAGAAAATGCAAAAGTTGATCCGCAATGGGTGGACGAGGTCATTTTTGGTCATGTGATTAGTGCAGCTCAGGGAATGGGGGTGGCACGTCAAGCTGCGGTGTTCGCAGGGATCCCCAATTCCGTCCCCGCTTACAGCGTCAATATGGTATGTGGCAGCGGTATGAAATCTGTGATGGATGCGGTCAGCCACATTCAATCATCACAAGCGGAACTGGTGGTCGCGGGTGGCGTTGAAGTCATGTCTCAAATTCCATTTACCCTGCCAAATTCTCTGCGTGATGGACACAAGATGGGACAAATTCGCAGTGAAGATCTCTTGATCCATGATGGTTTAACCGATGTGTTTAATCAGTATCACATGGGAGTGACAGCAGAGAACATTGCAGAAAAGTATCAAATCACTCGAGATGAACAAGACCGTTATGCGCTTGACAGCCAACGCAAAGCCCTAGCGGCGATCGAAAGCGGTCGTTTTGATGAAGAAATTACCCCGATAGAAGTGAAAACCCGTAAAGGGAGCGAGATTTTTGATCACGATGAATACCCAAAAGCCAACTCCGACCGAGAAAAGCTCGCTCGACTTAAGCCGGCTTTTATTAAAGAGGGCACGGTGACGGCAGGTAATGCATCTGGCATTAATGATGGCTCTAGCGTGCTGATTTTAGCTTCAGCGGCAGCCGTTGAAAAATATCAACTTACGCCGATGGCTGAGGTGGTCAGTGTCGCTCAAGCTGGTGTTGAGCCTTCATTAATGGGGCTTGGTCCGGTGCCGGCTAGCGATTTGGCTTTAAAAAAGGCCGGACTTTCTCTAAAAGATATGGCGCTGTTGGAATTGAACGAAGCCTTTGCTGCACAGGCTTTGGGTGTCGTGAAGGGGTTGTCAATCGAGCACAATGAGCTTGAAAGTGACATTTTACAGCGTACCAATTGCAACGGTGGTGCGATTGCGCTGGGCCACCCGCTAGGCGCATCGGGCAATCGCATCTTAGTCACTTTATTGCATCAGTTAAAGCAGAAAAGGCTCGACTTTGGCCTCGCTTCACTGTGTGTTGGTGGTGGCATGGGTACGGCCGTTATTGTTAAAACTTGTTAATCAATACCCACTAGGAGAATATCATTATGTATACGGATTTTTTTAAAACATTTACTGATCAAACAGAAAAACAATTTACGCCACTGGTTAAATTTAATCAATTAATGGCAAAAAATGTCGAGCAATTGACAGAGTTACAACTCAATGCAGTAAAAACGTATTCTGAACTTGGTCTTAGCCAACTGAAAGCCGCTTCAGAAGTGAAAGATGTGAGCAGCTTTACCGCTTACAGCTCGCAACAAATGAGCACACTGGCCAAGTTTTCTGAGCAAGTGTCATCAGATAGCGAGAAGTTTCAAGCGATTGCAAAAGAGTTTAAAGAAGAAGTCGAAAAAATGACTTCTGAAAACCTTAGCACGGTAACTCCTGCTTAAGCTGAGTGAATGATGCCGCCGCTCATGGTAGAGCGGCGCTTTTTTCAGTGAATAGGAGTCCAACATGTTTCAGAATTTCTTCAGTGATTATTTAAGCCAAATGCAACAAGCAAACCAACAGTGGTGGCAAGAGTTTGATCAAACCTCATCGTCAATGTCGACATCGTTTAACAAAGCGATGCAAGAGGTCACAATTGAAGACACCACCGAACTGCTCACTAAAGCCAGCCAACAACCAGATAATTTATTGAAAGTTCAGCAGCAGTGGTGGGAACAACAAATCAAAATTTGGCAGAGCATTTTACCGGGTGAGCCATCAACCGAGGTGATTGAGCCTGAGGTGGGCGATCGACGTTTTCAAGATCAATCTTGGCAAAGCGATCCTTATTTTAAATGTATCCAACAGTCGTATTTATTATTCAGTCAAAGTTTCTTAAATACCATTGAAGCGGTTGAAGGATTGGATGAAAAAGTCAAAGAGCGATTGACGTTTTTTTCACGCCAAACCATAAACGCATTGTCTCCGAGCAATTTTATTGCTACCAATCCCGAGTTACTTAAAATCACCTTAGAGAGCCAAGGGGAAAACTTAGTTAAGGGAATGGAGGCGTTTAAACAAGATGTTGAGCAAAGTGCAGATGTGTTAAAAATTCGCATGACCAATCAACAGGCTTTTGACATCGGAAAAGACGTGGCTAATACGCCAGGTAATGTGGTTTATAAAAATGAACTCATTGAGCTCATTCAATACAAACCCAAATGTGAAAAAACGCTCAGTACACCGCTTTTGATTGTCCCGCCATTTATTAATAAATATTACATTCTCGATCTTCGTGAGAAAAACTCCATGGTCAATTGGCTACTGGATCAGGGGCACAGCGTCTTTATGATTTCTTGGCGTAACCCTGGTCAAGCACAGGCCAATGTTGGCTTTGAAGATTATGTGCTCGATGGGGTAGTCAAGGCGGTCACCGCCATTGAAGACATCACGGGGCAAGAGCAAATCAATGCTGCTGGCTATTGTATCGGTGGGACCGTATTGGCAATGACAATTGCGTATTACGCCGCCAAAAGAATGAAACGGAGAATTAAGTCCGCCACCTTTTTTACCACCTTGCTAGATTACAGCCAACCGGGTGAAGTCGGCGCCTATATTAATGATCCTGTCATCACCGCAATCGAGCAACAGAACAATGCCGTGGGGTATATGGATGGGCGTTCTCTGAGTGTGACTTTTAGCTTATTGCGAGAAAATAGCCTGTATTGGAACTATTACATTGATAATTACCTCAAAGGACAAAGACCGATGGACTTTGATCTCTTGTATTGGAACAGTGACAGTACCAATGTATCGGCGGCGACACATAATTTCTTATTGCGTAAGCTGTATTTAGACAATGCGTTGGTGCAAGACAAGGGCGTTAAAATTGGTGGGGTGTGGATTGACCTGAATAAGATTAAAGTGCCCAGTTACTTTATTTCGACGAAAGAGGACCACATTGCTTTGTGGCAAGGCACTTATCGCGGCGCGTTAAAAATCGGGGGCAACAAAGTCTTTGTGTTAGGGCAGTCCGGCCATATCGCTGGTATTGTCAATCACCCAGATAAAAACAAATATGGATATTGGATCAATGATTCACTGGAGGAAAATGCCGATGAGTGGTTAAGTCAAGCCGATTATCAAGCGGGTTCATGGTGGGTACATTGGCATCAATGGTTACTCGGCTTTAGCCCAGCAGATTGGGTTGAGCATTATCCTGCTGGCAATGAAAACTACCCTGTCCTTGGACCGGCCCCCGGTGACTATGTCAAACAAACACTACCAATAGAAGCATAGTGTCTGGTAGAAGCATAGTGGTCTTGTCTTGGCGAAACGGGTCATGATGATAGAGTTAAGGGCTGAGACACCCCTTAACTCATGCTTATGATGTTTTGACTAAAATAGATTGTTATCGCGAACTAACTCTCTGGGCAAGCCATTTTTTATTCGATTGCCAACCCATTTACCCAATCCAATCACCATGCCTTGATATGTGACCAGCACTTCGCCTTTCCCTGTGTTTTCCGGTCGAATATCTCGGCCCATAAACCACTCGCGCGCTTGCTCGGTTGATACTTCACAGCAATGTGAAGGGGCAATTTGATCACCAAGACACGTCGCTAACTGGTGCTTCCATTTCACCCCTTTATTATAAGTCTCAGCTATCTTAATACCGATACGAGAAAAACGAACTTTATTCAGCAATGGCGTGATCGCGGTTGGGAAAAGCCAAACCTCTTTGTCTCTACACCACAGTTCTAAGTGGTTGGGCAGGCTTAGCTCAAAATCGCGTTGCAGTTGCTCGATGATGGTTTGCTTTTGAGTACGAGTTGCTTGAGTAAAAGGCAGCTTGCCTTTTTTGGTTTTGCTTGCTCCGCTGACTGTCGAGCTGTTTTTGCTAAAACGAGCAATGAAAAAGCCTTCACTGTCAAATGTTTGAGGAAAAACGTGTAAGTAACCTTCTTCAGTCAGTGCCTTTTCACATTGGGGGAAAAGGGCCTCTAAAGGCTCGATAGAGACCGCCTCTTTGAAGGTAT
>JBFGYW010000195.1:0-5301 GCA_041587235.1 Vibrio sp. | reverse complement strand
TCTTTGTTTTCTAGGTGAGCAGTGTCGCGGATTGGGCGTACGTCTACTAGAGAGCCAGGAAGGAAAGCACGGATACCGTTAAGTTCAACAGTGAAACCGCCTTTAACTTTACCGTTGATGATACCAACAACAGTTTCAGCTTCTTCGTATGCTTTTTCAAGAACGATCCAAGCTTCGTGACGCTTCGCTTTCTCACGAGAAAGTTGAGTTTCACCGAAACCGTCTTCTACTGCGTCAAGAGCAACGTCAACTTCAGAGCCAACTTCAACTTCTAGTTCGCCAGCAGCGTTTTTGAATTGCTCAGCAGGAATTGCTGATTCAGATTTTAGGCCAGCATCAACAAGTACAAAGCCGTTTTCGATTGCAACTACAGTACCTTTAACAATAGTACCTTGTTGGAATTCAGTCTCGTTTAGAAACTCTTCAAAGAGTTGAGCAAAAGATTCAGTCATTATTTAATCTTCAATTAATTTAAACGTCCACGGGTATCCTACCGCATGGGGTTATTTACTTAGCCAGTCATCATCCGTGTGACCGACGTTCCATATTAGCCGATTAATCGACCAATTTAGATTCTATGTATTGTAACGCTTTTGTCACGACTTCATCAATCGACATTGATGTCGAATCGATCACTAAAGCATCACTCGCGGGACGCAAAGGCGCAACAGCGCGATTTCTATCGCGGTCATCACGTTCGCGAATCTCGCTTAAAAGGGCGTCAAATTTAACATTAACCCCTTTATCTTGCAACTGTTTGAGGCGGCGATTTGCTCTTTCTTCTGCACTGGCATCAAGAAACAGTTTTGCATTGGCTTGCGGAAATACGATCGTGCCCATGTCACGACCATCGGCCACTAAGCCGGGTTCACCTTCAAAAGCGCGTTGGCGACGTAACAGCGCTTCTCTGACTCGTGGTAATGCCGCCACTTTTGACGCTGCCATGCCCGTTTCTTCTTTTCTCAATTCAGCCGAAACGTCTTCGCCTTCAAGAATCACTTTCACCAACTCACCTTCAGCGATGAATTGAACATCGAGGTGAGTCGCAAGTGGAACCAGCGCCTCTTCCGACTCGGTATCAACCCCGTGGTGAATGGCAGCTAAAGCCAAAACACGGTAAATCGCGCCAGAATCGAGCAAGCGAAACCCCAGCGCTTTGGCAATGCGCATACACAAAGTCCCTTTTCCGGCACCACTTGGCCCATCCACGGTCACAATCGGAGGGTGTGAGGACATACTTTTCTCCATTTTACGTTTTATCAATCGAACACGCTTTTAATGCGCGATATTATAGGCTCAATTCGATTTTTTTTCGAGTTTAATCCGGGTAAGTACAAGACCTGCTTGGCCAAGTTCAAGGTTTACCCTAGTGAACAGCAACGGGAACATCCCCTTTAATTTGGTCTATACAATGGGCTCTTTACCGCGTTCCGCCAACTTGAGTAAAAGGCCATCAATCACTTTTGCTCCCGCACCAGACAGACGATCGGAAATCTTCTTTTTCTGAGCATAACGAATTTGCAAAACCGACTTCTCTTGGCACGCTTTGGTCAGCAATTCGTCTGAGGTATTTAACTCGTCCACTAGACCTAATTGGTGGGCTTTGATGCCAAACCAATGCTCGCCGGTAGCGACGTCATCCAAGGCTAAGCTCGGACGGTGTTGCTCAATAAATTGCTTAAACAGGCCATGCGTTTCTTCCAACTCTTGTTTGAACTTATCACGAGCCTTATCGCTGTTTTCACCAAACATGGTCAGCGTGCGCTTGTACTCACCCGCCGTCAATTGTTCATATTCAATATCGTATTTTTTCAACACTTTGTTAAAGTTTGGTATTTGCGCAATCACCCCGATAGAGCCCACTATGGCAAACGGCGCTGAGACAATTTTATCCGCGACACAGGCCATCATATAACCGCCGCTAGCGGCGACTTTATCCACTGAGATGGTCAGCGGTAAACCGGCTTTTTTGATCCGATCTAACTGAGAAGAGGCCAAGCCATAGGCGTGTACCATACCGCCACCACTTTCTAACCTTAACAAAACCTCATCGCCGTCCTTAGCCACCGCTAAAACCGCGCTGATTTCTTCTCTTAAAGAAGACACTTCCTTGGCATCAATACTGCCTTTAAAATCGAGCACAAACACATGGGGTTGGCGCTCTTCGACACTTTTTCCTTCTTTGGTGGCTTTTTTAAGCGATTTTTGTTGTTCTTTTTGCTTGGCTTTTTCCGCTTTTCGCTCTTGTTTATGTCGGACTTTTCGCTGCTGCTCATCGATTAAATAGTCGCTGATTTGTTCAACGTTATCGCGATACTGCTTAGACAGGTCCACGACCTCTAAATGCCCCTTTTGGCCACTGCTCTTTTGATTGCTTGATTTAACCAGCACCAAAATGACCAATAATACGATCACAAAAGTCGCAATTTTGGCCAAAAAAAGACCGTAATCAAATAAAAAATCCACGCTATATTCCTCTATTCTTTGGATTTACTGTATGGTAACTATCTTGTCATGAATGCTTAAATAAACGCAATCGATTAAGGACGAAACATGTCAACATACTCAACTCAACCCGATGCCTTGCGACAAAAGACCATTGTGGTTACTGGTGCAAGTGATGGGATCGGTCGTCAAGCGGCATTGAGTTACGCGGAGCACGGCGCTAACTTGATTCTTTTGGGCAGAAGTCAGCGCAAGCTTGAGGCTCTATCGCGCGAGCTTAAGCAACAATTTGCCACAACGCACTGGTTCTACTCATTTGATTTTGACACCGCCAACGACGAAGAATACCTTCAGCTCGCAACGCAAATTCAACAGCACAGTCCAATCGTCGATGGATTACTACACAGCGCGGGCTTATTGGGGGAATTAACCCCACTCACCGAAACCGACATGGCCAGTTTTGAGCAATTATTCAGAGTCAATGTCCGTTCTAATTTGCGACTCACTCAAGTGTTGTGGCCATTGATCGAGCAAGCACCCGCGGCGCGAATTCTCTTCACCAGCTCAACCGTAGGCCACCAAGGGCGTGCGCTTTGGGGCAACTACGCGATATCAAAATTTGCGGTTGAAGGAATGATGCAAGTCCTAGCCGATGAAACCAAAAACACACCAATCCGGGTCAATGCCATTAATCCAGGTGCAACGCGAACCGCCATGAGAGCGCAAGCCAAACCCGAAGAAGATCCCCATACGCTAAAAACACCGCGAGAAATCATGCCTTTGTATCTGTATTTAATGTCACCAGAGATGCAAGATACCCATGGGCAATGCCTAGATGCGCAACCAAAATAATATACTTAGCTGTTCGGCTTGATGGTGAAGTCTTATGCCTAGGTTTTAAAAATAAGTGGCGGCGTTCTCATTGGCTAGGTACTTTATCGGTTCGGCATGACCAACACCGCAGTATCAACCGCTGTCGCCATAAAAAATGCCACACCAAATCCAGCTTTGGTGTGGCATCAATAGACTGTCAAGTCATACTCAAAGGGCTTACTCCCCGAGTTCTCTCATCCGGTCTTGAACCACTTTGACTAGCAAATCGGGCTGAAATTTAGAAATAAACTGATTACAGCCGACTTTTTTCACCATGGCTTTATTAAAAGCGCCACTTAATGAGGTATTCAAGGTGATGTAGAGTTCGGACATTCTCGGATCGCTACGCACTTCATGAGTGAGCTTGTAACCATCCATCTCAGGCATCTCGGCATCGGTTATCATCAATAACAATTCATCAACCGGGTTACGCCCTTCATCACACCAAGATTTTAATAGGTTTAGCGCTTGCATACCGTCTTCACAGGCAATAATTTCTATGCCTAACTGAGACAGAGTGTCTTTGATCTGATTGCGAGCGGTTGAAGAGTCATCGGCGATCAGCACTTTGCGGCCGACGAGATTGGGCACGAGCTGTTCATCTAATACCCCTTCAGAAATCGTCACATCGTAATCGACAATATCAGCCAACACTTTCTCAACATCGATAATTTCAACAATATGGTGTTGCTCACCTTCCTGAATGCGGGTAATGGCCGTTAAGAAGTTGTCTCGCCCCGATGTTTTTGGCGGCGGCTGAATTTCGGTCCACGCGGTATTGACAATATTTTTGACTTGACCGACCAAAAAACCTTGAGTCGTTCGGTTGTATTCCGTAATGATGAGGTTTTCTTCCACTTCATCGAGACGCGACGGTGGGAAGCCAATCGCCTGGCGCAAATCAATCACGGGAACCGCTTCACCGCGCAGTGTCGCCACACCGCGTATATTGTGATGAGAGCCGGGTAATTTGGTCATCGGAGGCACCTTAATGACCTCTTTGACTTTAAACACATTAATGGCAAAAAGTTGACGGCTGTTTAAACTAAAAAGCAGCAATTCAAGTCGGTTCTCACCCACGAGTTTTGTTCGTTGGTCGACACTGTTTAAAACCCCAGACATAAGCACCCTAATAATTGATTTTGTTGATTAGCCAACGTTATAAACCTAACGCAAAGGCAACTTTTGCGCAAATGTTGCCATCCGCTTTGTGAAAAAACCATTCCCTAGCGTTCGAACGCCCCATCAATAAGCCACCGTCATTCAACCTTCAATGACTTTCATCAGTAGTTCGCCATCATACATCGCTTGTTTGACTAATGCAGCGCCAGGTAACGTGGTGGTATTGGTCAAATAAGCCGCCTCTAACACTAACTCTTGATGGTGTGTTTTTGGTGTCTGCTTTTTTATTTCTTCAATAAGCATAGGGTATAAAATCAAGCTTGCTTGGTTTATTTCACCCGCTAACAAGACTTTTTCGGGATTAAACACATTGACGATGATAGCGATCGCTTTTGACAAGTGTTTGGCGAGATGGGCGATACCGGAAAAAGCCAATTTATCACCATTATTCGCGGCTTGACAAATATCTGAAATGGTTAATTCTGGTGTCAACCTTAACACCGATTTCTTACCCTGATTGAGTTCTTGTTGTAAAAATCGCTTGAGAGATTCAACACTCGCTAAGGTGTTTAAACAGCCTCGGTTGCCACAGGTGCATTGCTCGCCATCGGGATCGATTTGGATATGGGCTAATTCGCCGATATTGCCATGCGCCCCGTGTAACAAAGCATCATTGACAATCACACCAGCGGACACATCATCTTGAAAGTCTACTAAGGCCATATTGTGACTTTTACTCGAATGGCCATACATTTGCTCTGCCAACGCCCAAGAACGGACATCGTTACCGACAAAAACGGGTAAGCCAATGGCCTGATATACGGCTTTACCAAGCTCTAGGTTGATAATTTGGAAACTCGG
>JBFGYW010000194.1:0-5331 GCA_041587235.1 Vibrio sp. | reverse complement strand
CACGCCCCTATCGTTTTATTGGGTAACAAAGTCATAAGCCAAGGTGAAGCCCTAAATAGAGCCGCGTTAATCCAACATATCATCGGGGTTTGGGCTCAACAGCAATCACCCCAAGGCAACGTTATTTATAGCAAAGATAACTGTCGCTATTGCAAGCAGGCTAAGCAATTACTGGACGACACCGGTATTGAGTACACCAACCACAACGTTGTCAAAGACAGCGCTGCCTTGTATTTTATGATCCCAAATGTCAAAGCCCATATTGGTTTAAAAAGCCCAGTGACCATGCCTCAAATATGGTTAAATGGGCAATACATAGGGGGTTACCAAGAGTTACAAACTTACATCATCGACAATCAGATCACCGCCGATAATGTCTTGGATTTTAACCACAAAAATGCCGTCAGTGGTTAATTTCGCTTGGGTTTGCTATAAGGTTTGCCGGCCGCTTGGTAGGTGTCTTTGTCTTTAATATCAAATTGAGAATAAAAGAACCACGCCACAAATTGAACAACATCGTCTCCTTCATTCATGATGTGATCAAGGTATTCTTGCTCTTCACCTTGATCATCTTCGTCGGTGAACACGTGGTAAATACGCTGTTGCCCTTCGACTTCTGCCAGTGCAAAGTGCCCACTAAGGGCTGACGCAGCACTGGAAATGTCTTTATTATCGCACGCTTTAAGCCATTCAAGTGCTTTGGGTAGCGTACCTTGTTCAACGCAAGCGACGACCAACTGTTGAAACTCATTGTCTGAAAGAAACGTATTCATGATTTTCCTCTACTTATAAAACAAGCACATAACTATTCAGTTATGTGCTTGTGGATGACTCTTATCGCTTTTGGGATTAACCAGTTAGCTTGGGTTGTTTAACTGCTTTTTCTCTTGCAAAGCGATCAAGTTATTCATTTTATCACGCTGTGCATCAAACGCTTTGCGCTCTTTCTTAGGCACAGAGCTTGCCATCGGAATTTTGGCCGTCATCGCGTTAACCGGGCGATTGTAGACCAACAACTCATAGTGAAGGTGCGGCCCGGTCACACGCCCAGTTGAACCTGACAGGGCAATTCTCTGTCCACGACTTATCTTCTGACCTTTTTTTACCAGGATTTTACTCAGGTGAAGATAGCGAGTTTTGTATTTATTGCTGTGTTCGATCACCACATAGTTACCCGCATAAGGGTGGTGCCGGATCATCACCACACGACCATCGCCGGTCGAATACACCGGTGTGCCAGTTGGCACCGCAAAGTCGGTGCCATTGTGAGGTGAAATTCGCCCTGTCACCGGGTGGCGCCTATTGGGGTTAAAGCCTGAGCTGATTCTTGGACGATTATGGACTGGATAGCGCACAAAGGCCCTTTGCAAACTTTCCCCATTGGCATCGTAAAATTGGCCATCGGCGTTCAAATAGGCCGAAATCACTTTACCACGATTGTAAATGCGGATCGCTTCAAGCTCGGTTTTACCGGTCGCTTCCCCTTTGATCGTTTGATTTTTTCTCACGATTTCAAATTTATCGCCAGCGCGTAGATCTTTTGAAAAATTGAGTTTATCTTTTAATAACGTCACGACTTGATAAATTTCATTACTGCTCAGCCCCAATTTATAAGCCGAACCGGAAAAACTGCCACTAATACTGCCGACAACGGCTTGATGCTGCCATTGACCCGGCAGAGAAATATCTTGATACGTGTAACTGCCATCGCTTTGTAACGTGTACACGGCTTTATCGGCAACGTTAAACACCAGTTCCATTTTAGCGAGATTACCCGTGGCTTCATCACGCCAAAAACGTAGGGTATCGCCCGGCTTTAGGGTATCAAGCACGAGATAGTTCAAGTCCGTTTCCATGACTTTCATCATTTCACTGTAGCGAAAGCCCAGCTGATTAAAAATTGAACTCAGGTTATCGCCTTGTTGAATTTGGTATTCATAATTGGGCGGAATTAACTGTTCAACTTCGTGTTGATCCTGTAACCATTGAGAGCTCACGCTGTCGCTGGTTAAATTGAGATCGATGGTTCTCGATAATTGTGGGCCAATAACACTATGACTAAAACCCCAAAAAGCCACGATGGGCAAACTGATCGCCCAGAATTTTTTTTGGCTCAGTGTGTGCTTTATGGCCTTATTACTAAATTGAAAAGACACTGTGATTTACTCTTCTCTATATACAGTGGAAAAATGAGCGCAATTTGCACCAATAAAGTCAGCATTGGCGCACATTCTACCGATATTTTGCAAAAATAACCATCTCGCGACGACTATGTATTGCGTCACAACGATGGTTTTGAATAATGCATTTCGCTTGTGCCAATTATGTACTCGTACACACAAACCGTGTTAAACGCCATTGGTTGCACAACAACGCGTTTGAATATCTAATGATAGTAAGTGAATAGTATTGCAAAGATGACTTGAAACCGTTAATCTCTCGCCCCTTAAAATTGCACTTTGACTTAACTATCAGTTAAACCCGATGTCTTGGGTTTACTTTATGAGTACTGATTATGAAACACAGCAACCAGACGCAACAGATAGGGACTATCTTCAAATTAAAATCGTTTTGGACTTTTTTCATCCCGTCATTGATTGGTGTTTTGCTCTTTATGGCGCCAATTCAGACTGATGGCGGACTGACGATCCCCGTCGCTATCCTTGCCAAACTGATCCCTGCCTGGTTTGGCGACCACCTTGTTGCTTTGATCACCGCTATTGTTGTTGTAATGGCTATACTCTCTTTGGTCTATAGACTGTGGAATAATAAAAAAATTCCCTCCACGTCTTTTATAGACAGTTTATTGAACGTGACCAATACTTGGCTGTGCGTGCGTCTGTTTGGTGGTATTGCGATTTTTTGTACTTACTTTGAACTCGGACCAGAAGCGATTTGGCAAGCCAATACCGGTGGTTTGGTGCTACATGACTTGATGCCAACACTGTTTTCGGTGTTTATTTTTGCCGGCTTATGTCTGCCGCTACTGCTCAACTTTGGTTTGTTAGAATTGTTTGGCGCTTTGCTGAGTAAAATCATGCGTCCGGTGTTTAACTTACCTGGTCGAAGCGCTATTGATTGCATTGCCTCTTGGCTTGGTGATGGTAGCGTTGGCATTCTCTTGACCAGTAAACAATACGAAGGCAAGTTTTATACTCAGCGTGAAGCGGCCGTCGTCGGCACCACTTTTTCCGCCGTGTCGATTACCTTCAGTTTGGTGGTGATCGCTCAGGTGAAACTCGAACATCTATTTCTCCCCTTTTACGGCGCCATTTGCCTAGCTGGTATCGTTTGCGCCATTATCATCCCGCGCTTGCCACCGCTTTGTTGGAAAAAAGATCATTTTATTGATGGCACTCCCGCTTGCGATCAAGACGACGTCGTCCCCAATGGCCATTCTCGGTTTTCTTGGGGCTTATCACTGGCGCTGAGTAAAGCCGATTCGGTGAGCTCGCCACAAGAAGTGCTCAAAGAAGGGCTTAAAAATGCCATTGATATGGTGTTTGGCGTATTACCTGTGGTGATGGGGATGGGGACGATTGCACTGATCTTGGCTGAGTACACGCCGTTATTTTCGCTTTTAGGCCAGCCTTTTATCCCTTACTTAGAGCTGCTTGGTATTCCTGATGCCCTACAAGCGTCGCAAACCATGGTGGTGGGTTTTGCAGACATGTTTATTCCTTCTATTTTAGCAGCGCCCATAGAAAGTGACATGACTCGCTTTGTTATTGCTGCTATGTCTGTCACTCAGCTTATCTATATGTCCGAAGTCGGAGCTTTGCTGCTGGGCAGTAAAATCCCTGTCAATATCATTGAGTTATTTGCCATTTTTATTTTGCGCACCTTGATCACGTTACCGATAATCAGCCTAGTCGCGCACGGCTTGTTTTAACTCTCTTTTCGACTGATGGTCACTCCCGTTTCGACGGCGCTTAACGGGCGCCGTTATTTTTCTCAATCCAAGACCCAAAGTGAATAGCTCTGTGCTGCCACGTTCAATTGACGCTCTGACAAGCCTTTAACACTCTCCTCAGGCCAAAGGCATCTCGCCTGCTCGCCCAGCCAATCCGGTAAGCTCACCGATATCGAATGGGGCGCTTTGTTTATCACTACCCACCCACGCGGCCCCAGCTCAGGGTGATGACGTGTCAAAATCAACACGCCTTGTTGCGCGCTGTCTATGGTCATCTTACACCCGTGCATTTGGTTGTGAAACGACAATAAAGCCACCATTTGTGCCGACTGCCAAAGCGTTTGCCAGCGCATGTGCATATCGCCATGTTCAACGCCACTGAGTGCATGCTCTGCATAAATGAGAGGTACTCCCCCATCCCGAGTCAACAAATAGGCATACCCCAACCATTCGCTGGTTTCATCCACCAGTAACGGCAAAAACACGTCATTATTGGGGATATCGTGGGTGGTGATAAAGGTCACCGCCCGCTGTGGCGACAGCGCCTGGCCAAAACAATAAGGATCGACGAGTGTCTGTAAGTCCCCGTCAGATGACAGCGCCGTACGCAGCGTATGAAATAGGGGAAAGTCGTAGGCATCTAAGGCGGTATCCGCTAAATAAGGGGCGAGAAAAAGTTCGTATTCTTGTTGCGTTGCGCCGCCATCGGTGATGATTTCTCCAAACACATGACAGTCTTCACAGAGGTCTTTGTCCCACACCGCGGTTAAATGTTCAAGAGAGAGGTGTTTCGCAGCATCAATGCGAAAGCCCACCGCTCCAAGCCGCTTCATCGCCTTGATGTAGTCCCGTTGTGCTTCTATCACACGGGCGGTAGGTTTTAAGGTCGGCAAACCAGGGTCTGACTGACCACCAGAAATCCTTCCTTTTTGTACCTGGGTGCGATTACGCCAGTTTTTAATCGCAAATGGGCGCTCAAAATCACCTAGTTCAAATAGGGGTAAATTCAGGTCGCCAAACAACCGCCATTGATTTGTTTGAGCTTCATTGTTGCTGTACTGCTTGAGCAGTGAATCACTGGGGTATTGCAAGTCATCGCGAAGAGAAGATTCATTGGCCATGTGATTAAACACCACATCAATGTATAAACGCACCTTGGCCTTTGCCAAAGCGCGGCTCATGTGCACGAAATCGTCGGTTGTCCCTAACTGGTTATCGATCAATCGATAATCTTGTGGTTGGTAGCGCTGCCACCATGGCGTTCCCTCCGGCCTATGTTCAGAGCGCATGGGGGGCGATACTAACACAGACGCATAGCCAAGTTGTGCTATGGTCATTGCCCGTTTTGCCACTTGCTCATACGGCCAATCAAACGCATGTAATATCGCGTCTGTGGGCTGCCCAAGCTCATCCATGAT
>JBFGYW010000193.1:0-5365 GCA_041587235.1 Vibrio sp. | reverse complement strand
TTGTGTATGCAGAATTCCCGAACATGAAGCACAACCTAGAAGCCCTGGAGGATGTTTGGGACTACGCATATCATCGCGTCCATTACTATGGTACCAATACCCCGATTGATGAGTGTTATGAATGCGGATTTGAAGGCGAGTTTCATTGCACTTCTAAAGGCTTTGTTTGTCCACGCTGCGGCAATCACGACACCGATAAAGTCTCTGTGACTCGCAGAGTCTGCGGTTATCTTGGTAGCCCGGATGCTAGGCCGTTTAATGCTGGTAAGCAAGTTGAAGTGAGTCGCAGAGTCAAACATTTATAATAGGGCATTTATACTATGAACTATCACGCTTACTATGCTCTTGATGTTGTCAATGGGGAAGGGACGCGTTGCAGCTTATTTGTCTCGGGGTGTGAGCACCAGTGTAAGGGGTGTTACAACCAGTCCACTTGGCGCCTTGACTCGGGTTATCCCTACACAAATGTATTGGAAGATCAGATCATTGCCGATTTAAACGATACACGGGTAAAAAGAAGAGGGCTTTCTCTGTCGGGAGGCGATCCACTGCACCCGAGTAATGTCGACACAATACTCGCCTTGGTAAAACGGGTGAGGGCCGAGTGCCCAGGCAAAGACATTTGGTTATGGACTGGGTATCTGCTCGAGTCGTTGTCGGGGCAACAAAAAGCGGTTATTGAGTACTTGGATGTGCTTATCGATGGCAAGTTTGAGCAAGCACTTTACGATCCTGGCCTGCAGTGGCGAGGGTCAAGCAATCAGGTGATCCATACATTCAGCGCGTGCCGAGATGGCGACAAGGCCAAATCATATCGGCGCTGAATGCGCTTAAAAAGGTCACTAAGTGTTACAAAATGTTTGTAAAACAATGATTACCGCCTGATTGCCCTATTGTGTGACGTGAATGAGGAGAAAAAATGACAGCCAGGCGTAAAAACCCCTTATTTGTGTAATAGCTTGGTTAAAGCTGGCGTAAAAATTTGATTTATCATCAGGAGTTGTCAAAATTAAGCAGTAGATAACGCATTTTGTTCAACAACTGTTAGGTGATATAGATGATTCAAGGTAAATGGTTTTTGACTGTTTTAATGACTTCAGCACTGGCTGCTTGTGCCACTTCGGGCTCAGATACCGCTAAGCCGGCCAGTCAAGCCAGCGCGGACAAAGACCGTCAAGAAGTCACCTTAGAAGAAAAGAAAACCTCGTCAGGCAAACTCATCCTAGGCTCAAAAGAAAAAGTGCGGGTGACTAAGATAGATCAAACCCTCGATTCTCGTGTTGATACTGGCGCGACCACGTCGTCAATCAGTGCGGTGAATATTCAAGACTTTGAACGAGATGGTAAAGATTGGGTGAAATTTCAAATTGATCACGACGATGTTTCATCGAAAGTGATTGAGATGCCAGTGAAGCGCTGGGTTAAAATTCGTCAAGCAAGCAGTGACAAGCCAGACAGACGTCCTATTGTCGAAATGGAAATTACCATCGGTGATACGACGCAGTTGACGCAATTTACCCTCACCGATCGCAATCATTTGTCTTACCCATTGCTACTCGGTCGCAGTTTCTTTAAAGATGTCGCGGTGGTAGATGTTGCGAAAACCTACATTCAGGGCGAACCCACAGTCGAGTCGTTGGCGAAAAATTAAGGCCGCTTTGAGCACGCAAGACATGCAAATTCAGACAATAAAAAAGGACCCACGCGGTCCTTTTTTATCAAATCAAATTGAGCCATCAATCAAGCCTGTGCTAATCACGGATTAGAAGGTGAAATTGACAAACATGACGAATTGATTGTCATAGACGCCGTAGTCTCTGAATCCCGCGCCGACAATCAGTTGATCGCTGGAATGAAAACGGCCATCAAGGGCAAAAATAGAGCGCTCATCATCAGAGTCATAAAACATTTTTCCCAAGCGTAAATTGGCATCAAACACTTGCGTGATCCACAAACGTGTGCCGATATTAAATTCGCTGGCAAAATCTTCACCGGCCACTTCTTCCCAATCGGTTTTGATGTTGTGAACTAAGAATTCGCCATAAATATCGGCAAACTGTCCAACCGGCCCTTGAAAACCCATCCCGGCGGCAAGATCCCAATCACCGGAAAACTGACTGTCAAAACGACCGACAAAATGGGTGTTTTCGGTGAAATAAGTCATTAACTCCGCGCCAAGTGTTCCAGGGCTAGAGCCCACGCGGATCTCAAATTGATTGTAATTAAAATTGTTGGCAAAGGCCGGTAGGGACATCATTCCTATCCATGCCGCGACCCAAAGCCGTGTCGTGAGCTGCTTCATGCTATCTCCACAAATAAATTCCTGATTAGATTGTACAAAAAAAGCAGAAAAATGGTATGAAATTGAAGGGTTTTATTGTTAATACTCGAGGGCTATCAAACTCGAGTGGGCTATCCTTGCCTTAGTAAGCACAGAATACAAAGTCAAAACCCCTCACGAGAGAGGGGTTGGGGATTAGCGGACGAAAACCTGTTGGAATTCTTTTTTCAAAATTGGGTCGCGGCGGGCCTTTTTCAGTTGCTTGACCATATCTTTAACGCAGTTGTATAGGATTTGGTCAAGCATCTGTGCCTTGTAGTTTTCTTGTTCTTCGGCTGAAGTGCCTTGCGGTGCTTGCATGCCTTCAAAAGACTGTAGGGCACTGACACCGGCAAACGCTTGGCTTACGGAGACTAGAGCGTGAAACTGCTCAAAGCTATCAACGATGTTCTGCGCACTGGCCGGTAACGCGCTCCACGATTCCCATACGCTTTCTTGTGACACGTTGTGAATGGATTCAACCATGGCGAGCATTTCTTGTGGAACCTCTTCAAATGCAATCACTTGTTGAAGCTCTGGGGAAAGAGAGGCAAGGTCTACTTGAGAGCTAGCTGTGGTTTCATCGTTATTTGGCGCCGCTTGATCAGACATAATTCAGTCCTATTGTGTAAAAAACGAGATACTAATCTGTCAATAACAAAAGTCAATCATTGGACGGAAACATTGCGAATTTTCTCTGATTGTGGTCGATTTTATGGCGTTGCCGTCAAATTTTTACTCTCTACCGTGACAAAGCAAACGCGAGTGTCAGGGAAGGGCGTGAGGATCAATCGCGATGGATAATCACCTGATTACGACCACGGCGTTTGGCTTGATAAAGAGCTTTATCAGCACAAATGAGAGTGTCGTGCAGTGAACGATGTTTTTTCGACAATGCCGCGCCAATACTGACGGTAATTTGGGTGGTTGATTGGGCTTTGGTTGATTGTCCGCGCTGCTGACTACCGACGCGCGAGTGGGATGGGCGCTGGTGTTCGTTGCGTAGGGTCAGGGGATAGGACTCAATGGTTTGTCGAATGGCTTCAAGGTTTTGCTGCATTTTGTTGTGGTCTTTACAGCGATACAAGATGACAAACTCTTCACCGCCAAAGCGGTAGGCCTTGCCTTGATCTAGGGTTTGTTCAATCCGAGAGGCGACCAGCTGCAACACTTGATCACCAACATCGTGGCCATAGGTATCGTTAAACTGTTTGAAATGGTCAACGTCGACCATGGCTATGGCATAGCGCTTGCCCACTCTTGCGGCATCGGAGTTGAAGGCTTGTCGGTTGGCAATTTGGGTGAGCGAATCGATAAAAGCCAATTCATGACTTGAAGACAGCAAGTAAAATACCAAACAACAGGCCAGCAGGGTAAAAAAGACACTCGATATAAATGGCGTATCAAAAGCAATGAAAACACAGGAGGTAAACAATAACGTCGCGTAAATCACAACATCGAAAATGCGATTATAACGAATCACAAACAGGGTGCTGATGCCTATCATCGCGATGGAGTACAGAAGTAACACCAAGGGTAAGTTTGATATGCCCTGAAGGCTAAACAATACCCCTTGTGTCCATTGTTCTAGATGTGCCTCGCTAAAATAGGCGAGAGTGATGTTGCCCCACATCGCCATGACACCTAACGTGGCAAGATACACCATGCACTGTTTAAAGGTAAAATGCATTTCATCGACGACGTAGGTTAAAAAGCAACACACGGGCAGCAAGAAACAGAGTATCGAAAGCTCTAATAGAGTGGTACCGCGATTTAACGGCGTTTGTAAGCGAGTTTGAATCAGATAATAGACCAAGATAAGCGCAAAACTGAGCAAGGCAAAACGCATTTGTTTGAAGAGAAAACCACAGACCAAACAAATCGATAAAATGGCATAAGGGATAGATAAGACCAGGTCTTGGTTGTTTTGTGCCAATTGTATCCATTGGTCCATGCTAAATAATGAACTCAGCAAAAGAACAAATGGAAACGCTATCCTAAAGCGATAGTCTGTTAGGCAAAAAGACAACATGAACGGGGATGTATCCAATGAATGATCAGCGCAATAACTGTAACACATGTCACGCATCGGTATAATATTTTCTCATCGATAAAATTGTGAGTTATAGTTTAGATTAGACATTTTTTCACTTCCACCAAGCGTCACACTATTGTCGGTGAGTAAAAGGAGCGTGCAATGCAGATCCATGCAGAAGTACACAATTACATGGAAACCTTGGTTGGCCAAGAGCTGGCTGAAAATCAATATTCTGAACGTTACGATCAAGAAAAATTAGCCGATTTGGCTTGTTTAGCTTTGGCTCAGTTAAGACCGGTTTACATTCGGTATGATATTGATTTTTTATCATCATTACCCGAAACCAAATTGGTGGCTCTCAAAAAAGATGTGGTGGTCGCTTTGCAAAATGCGGAAACCATGTTGGCCGAAGACCGCCGCCGAGAGCGAGAAGAGCCGGTGGCCATTGTCTATGCTCAGTCTCGCTATCAAGATGAAGGCGAGTTAGAATGGTTTGAGAAACCCATTGTGAGCAAAGCATTAAAATAAGGAGATAGTGTGGGATTTTTATCGCGTTTGTTTGGTCGTCAAGACAGTGCGCCACAAGAAGTAACAAAAGAAGTTGAAGCCATCGAGTATAAAGGGTTTTCAATTTATCCTGCAGGTATCGCAGAGAGCGGTCAATATCGCGTGGCCGGCGAGATAAAAAAAGTCATCGATGGCGAAGAAAAGACTCATCGCTTTATTCGTTCAGATGTTTTACCGAGTGAAAGCGACGCCAATGACATGATGGTCAAAAAATCTCAGATGTTTATTGATCAGATGGGCGATAAAATGTTCAGCTGATACTGATACTGATAAATAGACTAACCGCGGGTCCTAGGCTCGCGGTTTTTTTATTGAAAGGCACAAATTGTGAAACAGGTGGCATTTTCCATTTTCTTTCCCGCTGATTTCACTACTTAGATTAACGTTTTTTTTAAAAAAATCACTCATGATGAATCAATACGCAAGATTGACGAGGTGAT
>JBFGYW010000192.1:0-5381 GCA_041587235.1 Vibrio sp. | reverse complement strand
GCTTGCGCTTTCTCGGTTACGATGCAATGAAAGAAAATGAACTGGTCGACTATGTCCGTTTTCTTATTCTCGAAGATGGCCACTATCCAGAATGGCGCCAACAAGCCCACAATTTTGATGCCCAAGTGGTTATGCGTCCTAAATACCAAGCCATGTTAGCGCGATTTGGGCAGTGCCCACGTCAGTATCACTTATGTGCTAACGAGATCACGCAAATACTCAATGCTCATTGATGCTTATTAATTCTCTTTTTAGCCTATTTCCTTCCCCCTTGTCATGAGTTTGATGACATCTTCGCCAATCTGAGTCATTTGTGCCACGAAATCTTGGCATGAATGACTATTTTCCTGGCCAATACCACGTGGTCAAAAATGCGACATTCGCAGTGAAAACCAAAATAAACTCATAATTTTTCTGCACAAATACAAAAGCAGGTCTAGTATTAGATTAGGAAAAGTTGGAAAACTTTACTGCTGCTCACTGTTGAGGCAGTTTGAAAAAGGGGAACGTGATATGAGTATTTTTGACCATTATCAAGCTCGTTACGAAGCCGCGAAGGACGAAGAGTTAAGCATTCAAGAGTTCTTGTCGCTTTGTAAGGATGACAAAGGGGCCTACGCCAACGCTGCTGAGCGTTTATTGATGGCCATCGGAGAACCTAAACTTATCGATACCTCTATGGATCCTAAGCTTAGTCGAATTTTTTCAAACCGCGTAATCGCACAATACGAGACATTTAAAGACTTCTACGGTATGGAAGAAGCGATTGAACAAATCGTTTCTTACCTCAAACATGCCGCTCAAGGCCTTGAAGAACGCAAGCAAATTCTCTACTTGCTCGGCCCGGTTGGCGGTGGTAAATCATCGTTAGCTGAAAAGCTCAAGGCATTAATGCAACAGATGCCAATTTACGTACTCAGTGCCAATGGTGAGCGCAGTCCAGTCAATGACCACCCATTCTGTCTGTTTGATGTCAATGAAGACGGCGACATTCTCAAAAATGAATACGGCATAGAAAAGCGCTACTTACGCTCGATCATGTCGCCGTGGGCAGCCAAGCGACTGCATGAGTTTGGCGGTGACATCACTCAATTCAAAGTGGTTAAAGTCCGGCCATCGATTCTCGATCAAGTTGGTATTGCCAAAACAGAACCCGGCGATGAAAACAACCAAGACATCTCAGCCTTGGTCGGGAAAGTTGATATCCGTCAACTCGAACACTTTTCCCAAGACGACCCCGATGCCTACAGTTATTCTGGGGCCTTATGTAAAGCCAACCAAGGCTTAATGGAATTTGTCGAAATGTTTAAAGCGCCGATTAAGGTGTTACACCCTTTGTTGACCGCGACACAAGAAGGCAACTTTAACGGCACTGAAGGGCTATCCGCGATTCCATTCGACGGTATGATCCTCGCCCACTCCAACGAATCTGAGTGGCAAACATTTCGCAACAACAAAAACAACGAAGCATTTTTAGATCGCGTCTACATTGTCAAGGTTCCCTATTGTTTACGCGTCTCTGAAGAGATCAAAATCTACCAAAAACTGCTTGAACACAGCGAGTTGTCCCACGCACCTTGCTCGCCAAGCACGCTGGAAATTCTCTCGCAATTCAGTGTTCTTTCACGCATCAAAGCACCTGAGAACTCGTCGATTTATTCCAAAATGCGCGTGTATGATGGCGAGACGTTAAAAGATACCGATCCAAAGGCGAAAAGCTATCAAGAGTATCGTGATTACGCTGGAGTTGATGAGGGCATGAGCGGATTATCCACCCGATTTGCCTTTAAAATCTTATCTCGGGTGTTTAACTTCGATCAAACCGAGGTGGCGGCAAACCCAGTGCACTTGTTCTACGTCTTAGAGAAGCAAATTGAGCGCGAGCAATTCCCGGCCGAACAAGCCGAGCGCTACCTCGAGTTTCTCAAAGGCTATCTAGTGCCGAAATACGTCGAGTTTATTGGCAAAGAAATTCAAACCGCGTATCTAGAGTCCTACTCCGAATACGGTCAAAACATTTTCGATCGCTACGTCACCTACGCTGACTTTTGGATTCAAGATCAAGAGTACCGGGATCCTGAAACCGGCCAGTTGTTCGATCGCGCTTCTCTCAATGCAGAATTGGAAAAAATTGAAAAAACCGCCGGGATTTCTAACCCGAAAGATTTTCGCAATGAAATCGTCAATTTTGTATTGCGAGCTCGCGCTAACAACAATGGTCAAAACCCAGTTTGGACCAGTTATGAGAAACTGCGCACTGTGATTGAGAAGAAAATGTTCTCTAATACGGAAGAGTTGTTACCGGTTATCTCATTCAATGCGAAAACCTCATCGGAAGATCAAAGAAAACACGATGACTTCGTTGCTCGTATGATGGAAAAAGGCTATACAGAAAAGCAAGTCCGCTTACTTTCTGAGTGGTATCTGCGTGTTCGTAAATCGTCTTAAATAAAGACTTGGGTGAGGGCTTTCCTCACCCACAACGACACGTTATTGAAAAAAGGGGAAATTCAATGGCCCAGTTTATCGATAGACGTCTTAATGGCAAAAACAAAAGTGCGGTCAACCGACAAAGGTTTTTGCGCCGTCACAAAGAACAAATTAAGGAATCAGTGGCTGATGCCGTCAATCGCCGCTCGATCACCAATACGGAAACCGGCGAAGACGTTTCTATCCCCAGTAAAGACATCAAAGAGCCGATTTTTCACCAAGGCCAAGGTGGGGTTAGACAACGCGTACACCCTGGTAATGATCAATTTATTACCGGCGATCAGATTGAACGCCCCCCTTCAGGCGCAGGACAAGGCTCAGGTTCTGGTGAGGGCGATGCCAGCCAAGATGGCGAAGGGCAAGATGAATTTGTCTTTCAAATATCTAAAGATGAATACCTCGACATCTTGTTTGAAGATCTCGAACTGCCCAATTTAGACAAGACTCAAATCAACAAAATCGTCGAATACAAAACGCACCGCGCCGGCTATCAAAGTGCGGGAATGCCCTCCAACATCGCCATTGTGCGATCACTGCAACAATCTCTTGCTCGTCGTACTGCGATGAATGCCGGCAAAAAGCGACTGCTCAAAGAAATGGAAGAAACACTCGAGCGCCTTGCACATGAAGAGCCGGCCAAACCCATAGAAGAGCAAAAGCTGCGAGACGACATCGCAGAAATGCGACAAAAGATCGAACGCGTGCCTTTTATTGATACTTTCGACCTGCGTTTTAAAAACTACGAAAAGAAACCCATCCCCTCTTCTCAAGCGGTGATGTTTTGTTTAATGGATGTCTCGGGCTCGATGGATCAAGCCACCAAAGACATCGCGAAGCGCTTTTACGTCTTACTGTATTTATTCTTAAAGCGCACTTATGAAAACGTGGAAGTGGTCTTTATTCGTCATCACACTCAAGCCAAAGAAGTGGATGAGCACGAATTTTTCTACTCACAAGAAACCGGGGGAACCATTGTTTCGAGTGCGTTAAAACTGATGAATGAGATCGTCAAAGAACGCTATCCCTTAGAGCAATGGAATATCTATGCCGCGCAGGCGTCCGATGGTGATAACTGGGCAGATGACTCACCCAATTGCAGAGAGCTCATGGTTAAAAATCTTCTGCCTGCTTGTCAGTATTATTCATACATTGAAATTACGCGCCGCAACCATCAAACCTTGTGGCACGAGTACGAAAAATTGCTCGACCAGTTTGATAACTTTGCTATGAAAAACATTCGTGATGTGGAAGATATCTTCCCTGTCTTTCGCGATTTGTTCCAAAAAGAACTCGGTTAGTGAAAGGAGAAGGTCAATGAGTACAATCGAAAAAGAGACCAAAACACGGCTACCCGATGGACCGGATTGGACATTTGAATTGCTCGAGCGCTACCACAAAGAAATCAAACGCGTGGCTGAGCACTATCGGCTCGATACTTACCCAAACCAAATTGAGCTGATTACCTCAGAGCAAATGATGGACGCCTACTCAAGTATTGGTATGCCGATCAATTATAATCACTGGTCTTTTGGTAAGAAATTCATTCAGACTGAACAAAATTACAAGCACGGGCAAATGGGGTTAGCCTATGAAATAGTGATCAACTCCGATCCCTGTATTGCCTACTTAATGGAAGAAAACACCGTGACCATGCAAGCGCTGGTGATCGCCCACGCTTGCTATGGCCATAATTCTTTCTTTAAAGGAAATTACTTATTTCAAACCTGGACCGACGCCAGCTCCATCATAGACTATTTGTTGTTTGCGAAAAAATACATCGCCGATTGCGAAGAAAAATACGGATTGGCCGAAGTCGAGAAGACGTTAGATTCATGCCATGCTCTGATGAATTTTGGCGTCGATCGATATAAACGACCAGAAAAAATCTCAATTACCGAAGAAAAAGCTCGGCAGGAAGAGCGCGAGGCGTATTTGCAATCTCAAGTCAACGAACTGTGGCGTACTTTGCCAGAGCAAAAGGAAAATCTGCAACAAAGCCAACCGCGTTTTCCGAGTGAACCGCAAGAAAACATTCTTTATTTTATCGAAAAACACGCCCCTTTACTGGAGCCATGGCAACGTGAAATCGTCAGAATTGTTCGTAAAGTTAGCCAATATTTCTATCCGCAAAAACAAACCCAAGTGATGAATGAAGGCTGGGCAACTTTTTGGCACTACACCATTCTCAACCACATGTACGACGAAGGCACGGTCAGTGAACGCTTTATTTTAGAGTTCTTACACAGTCATACCAGTGTAGTCGCTCAGCCGGCTTACAACAGCCCGTATTTTAGTGGTATCAATCCCTATGCGCTCGGCTTTGCCATGTTTCAAGACATTAAACGCATTTGTGAAAACCCAACCGCCGAAGACAAGGAGTGGTTCCCGGAGCTAGTGGGTAAAGACTGGTTAGACACCTTACACTTTGCTATGCACAATTTCAAAGATGAAAGCTTTATCAGCCAATACTTATCTCCCAAGGTGATCCGCGATTTTAAGCTGTTCTCAATTTACGATGACGACCAACAAAAATACATTGAAATTAATGCAATACATGATGACACCGGTTACCGAAAAATCCGAGAGGCCCTGTCTGCTCAGTATAATTTGAGTAATTTAGAACCCAATATTCAGGTCTATGATGTGGATGTTCGCGGTGATCGATCATTGACTTTGCAATATGTCCCACACAACCGCATTCCACTCGACGACAGCCATCACGAGGTGCTCAAACACTTACACCGTTTGTGGGGCTTTGAAGTGCGCTTAGAGGAAGTGAAAGACAATGGCAAGCGCGAGTTGTTAGGCGTGTGCCCAAGCCGGAAAGAGCACAGCGACGGTTAATATAACCCATGGGGTTGTTCGTCTTGCCTATCGGATAAAAGTGCTGC
>JBFGYW010000191.1:0-5389 GCA_041587235.1 Vibrio sp. | reverse complement strand
CTCGATGAGTCCGAACCGGTTTCGTTGACAAATGGCGCTGCGCTTTGCAAATCAGGCAACAGTGGCGAGCTAAATTTATAGCCACGCGCTCTCGCCCATTGGCGGTTACCTTGAATGGTGTTGATCTCACCATTATGGGCTAAATAGCGGAAAGGTTGTGCCAGTGGCCAGCGCGGTTGCGTATTGGTTGAAAAGCGTTGGTGGAAGAGGCAAATGGCCGATTCCATGCGCAAATCCGCGAGATCAACGTAGAAACGCGGTAAATCTGCCGGCATACACAAGCCTTTGTAGACAATCACTTGTGTCGATAAGCTACAGATATAAAAGTCTTGGTCTTCAGTGAGTTGTTTCTCGATGCGGCGGCGGGCAATGTAGAGACGACGCTCGATATCGCGCTCGCGCCAGCCGGCAGGGGCTGAGACAAAAACTTGTTGAATGTTGGGCAGTGAGTCGGCAGCAATGGGGCCGAGCACTGACGGGTTGGTTTTGACTTCGCGCCAACCGGCAATGGTCAGCGTTTCTTGCGTTAGCTCATGATTAATGATGTCTTTGGCCGCTTGTGACTTGATGGGATCGCGACTTAAGAAAATCATACCGATAGCGTATTGCTTACCCAGGGTAAATCCCTGCTCTTCTGCGATGAGGCGCAAGTAAGAGTCGGGTTTTTGTAACAATAGGCCACAGCCATCGCCCGTTTTGCCATCGGCTGCTATACCGCCGCGGTGGGTCATGCGGTCGAGCGCTGATATGGCGGTGCGAACTAATTTGTGACTGGGTTGTCCTTCCATGTGGGCGATGAGACCAAACCCACAGTTGTCTTTTTCAAGACGAGGATCATAAAGAGCCATTGCAATTCTCCCTTTGCTTCTCTGCGTTCCAGCAAGAATCCATTCCTATATCCTTGTGGAACGAATAATAATGACTAACTATGCTGTATTATTGGTATTATTCTAGATAGTTATTCTATAAACGTGGAAATAATTTCTCGTGTATTAGATGATTATTTTTATGGACCTCACAAACTAATCGTAAATTGCACAAAGGTCAAGATCCTTAGTAAAAATATTACTACATGTGAGCAAAGAAAAGATGGGTTTTTTATTTCTTTTAAATCAATGTGTTAGGTTTTTGTGTTTTGCGAATTTCTCAATAGATGAGCAAAATCATTCACTTCTGGCTTTATTCGGGCGAAAAAAAAGTTTTTTATGCATCACGTTTATTGCGAGCATGGCATGGATTTCACGGTTGGGATGTTATGCTTACCCGCCGATGCTTTACTTGCGTTTTATTTGCATTGACGCTTGCCAACGGGCTTTACGGCTGTAAGCCGGCCATCACACTCAGACTAGGTTTACCCTCGAGAGAGCGTGGATGAGTGAGTGAGAGCTGGTAGTTATTTTCCTACGTGTTCAATGTGATACGGATCAAATCCTTCAGTTCGCTTGGCGAGGCAGGGGGGGGTTGTCTGCCTATGTGACTGGGTTCGCTTTTATTGCTTTACGCGCTTTGATTCGCGATAAGCGCGTTGGTAGGGCGCACCATGCGCTTTGGCCAGGGTGCGCGATATCAAGCGGGCTTTAAACTCCCATCACACAGGGGGATAAATATGAGATAATCTCTTAATGCCAGTCCCTGGCAAGGAAAAACACCTAATGTTTGCAACCAACATGTCATTTTCGGAACCAACCGCTAATTTTCGAAACCGACACTTTATCGCAATGTGGAAGCTTAAATGAAACCGATGAAAAACCTTGCTCAGTATTATGTCGACTTGCTGGTCAAGCTTGGCTTAGTGCGTTTTTCGCTCTTATTGGCACTGGCGTTAATTGCCTTAGCCGTGGTGGTACAAGTGGGGATCACCCTCGCACTCCAAGGCGTTGTGCATGACATCGACATTGTGCGTTCGGCGTTTTTTGGTCTTTTGATCACACCTTGGGCGGTGTACTTTTTGTCTGTGGTCGTCGATCAGCTTGAAGAGTCACGGCAACGCTTGTCACTGCTGGTGGAAAAACTCAATCAAATGCGTGACCGAGACCAAAAACTCAACCAACAATTACACGAAAATATCGAGCAGTTAAATCAGGAAATTGCCGCCAAAATCACCGCAGAAAAATCGCGTCAACAAGCGATGAAAGATTTAGAGCAAGAGGTCAAGCACCGTGAAAGGACCCAAGAAGAATTGGCCGAACACACGGCATTGATGCGTTCGTTTATCGATGCGTCACCAGATTTAATTTACTATCGCAATGCCAAAGGGGTCTTTTCTGGTTGTAATCGCGCGATGGAAGAACTCACGGGTCGCAGTGAGCAGGAATTAGTCGGCCTAACGCCGCGCCAGGTATACGGTGATGAAATTGCTGAGCCGATTATTGAAACCGACCAACAAGTCTTTCGTTCGAATCAAGCCATCACTTATGAGCAGTGGTTGCAATACCCCGATGGTCGCAAGCACTATTTTGAAATTCGCAAAGTGCCCTTTTATAGTCACGACGGTCAGCACTTAGGTTTAATGGGATTTGGTCGCGACATCACGGAACGCAAACACCACGAGGAGTCCCTCGAGCAGGCGAGCCGAGACAAAACCACCTTTATTTCCACCATCAGCCATGAACTGCGCACACCGTTAAACGGCATTGTTGGGCTTAGTCGTATGTTACTTGACTCGTCTTTAACCGCTGAGCAGCGCAAGCAGATGCAGACCGTGTACGTCAGCGCCGTCACTTTAGGCCACATTTTTAACGATATTATCGATATGGATAAATTCGATCGCCGCAAGCTAGAGCTCTACCCCGAGGCGGTGATTGTAGAAGATTTTGTCAGTGAAATTGAAAGTTTGTCAGGGTTAATGGCGGGTCAAAATGGCTTGCGCTTTGATCTTGAGCGTTTATCGCCCCTGCCAACGGCGATTTTGATCGACAGTACTCGGCTAAGACAGGTGATTTGGAACTTGATCAGTAATGCGATGAAATTCACCCAAGAAGGGGGCGTGGTGATGACGGTCTTGGCTGAGCCGCAAGGGCAATCGGTCGACTTGACGATTGAGATTGAAGATACCGGTGTTGGTATTCCTGCGCATGAACTCGAAAATATTTTTGCCATGTATTACCAAGTGAAATCGAGTGGGGATAATTTGCATGCCGTTGGCACCGGGATTGGGCTGGCGGTCTCTAAGCAGTTGATGCAATTAATGGGCGGTGATATCAGTGCCAGCAGCGAGTTAGGCTTTGGCAGTACCTTTACCTTGACCCTCAATGCACCGATTGTCGATCAAGGCAGTCTGCGTCAAGACTTGCCGGTGGCCCAACCCTCATTGGCGATATTTATGGTAGAAGACATCGCCTTAAACATTACGGTGGCGTGCTCACTGTTGGAAAGCCTAGGTCATTCCGTCACGGTGGCCATGTCGGGGCAAGAGGCGATTAAGGCTTTTGAGCCCGGTCTGTACGACTTGGTGCTATTGGATATTCAATTGCCGGATATGACCGGGTTTGATGTCGCGCAGTATTATCGCAAGCACTATGATCACTTGCCGCCCTTGGTTGCCTTAACCGCCAACGTATTGAAAAATAAACGCGAGTATTTAGATCAGGGCATGGATGAGGTGATCAGCAAGCCGCTTGCCGTCCAGGCGATCCAGACGGTGATCAGTCGCTGCATTAGCCAAGAGCCCTCGGTGTTGGGTAACTCCCCCCTTGAGAGCCAAACACACAGTGAGCCGCGGCGCATCGCATCGTCACCCGCCGATCAGCAAGAATTTGAGCGGGTGTTGGATCTCGATATGTTAACCGCCTACGTCGATATTGTCGGCACTGAGCCGGTGCATCAAAGCTTGACAATTTTTGCTGAAATGATGGTGGAGTACCTTGCGATCCTTGAGTCCAATATGCTGGCGAAAGATCAGGAGGGGATTGTCTCGCAAGCGCACAAAATGAAGGGGGCAGCAGGCTCGATTGGCCTACAGCACATTCAACAGCTAGCTCAATTGGCACAATCACCAGACCAGCCAGCCTGGTGGGAAAACATTTCTGGTTGGGTCGAGGAGATCAAAACCGAATACCGCTATGATCTTGAGATATTAAAGCAGTGGTTAAAAAGCAAGGACGATCACCATTAAACTCAGTAAAAAGGCAAGCGGATTGGCCTAGCGGCTAGGGGAGGATCAAAAGCGCTTGCCTTCTGCGGGGTTATTATCATCTGCGAGGGAGTTAAGCGAGCGCCCTTGATATTGTTAGCCCCTTGGTATTGTAAGACTCAATATGAGCAAATAACAACCCCGCCGTTGACGTGTAAGGCCTGCTTAACGGCGGGGAAAGATGCATGACAAGCCGGCTTTATTGGCTGTCTAACTCGCCACAAAACCGGTAGCCTTCACCGTGAATCGTGGTGATGATTTCCGGTGTGCCAGGGACAGATTCAAAGTGCTTGCGAATGCGACGAATGGTCACATCGACGGTGCGGTCGTGTGGTTTAAGCTCTCGGCCAGTCATTTTAAGCAACAATTCTGCTCGCGTTTGAATTTTGCCGGGATTTTCACAAAAGTGAATCATGGCGCGAAACTCAGAGCGGGGCAGTTTGTAGCTTTCGCCTAATGGATTTAGCAAGGTACGGCTATTAATATCTAAAGTCCAACCGTTGAAGGTGTATTTCTCGACATTGGCTTTCGGCTGTGGTGCCGGTGCTTCAGACATAGAGCGGCTCAGTAAGTTGCGCGCGCGAATGGTCAGCTCTCTTGGGTTAAACGGCTTGGTGATGTAATCGTCAGCGCCAATCTCTAAACCAAGTATCTTGTCAACTTCGTTGTCGCGGCCAGTGAGAAACATCAAGGCGACATTGGCTTTTTCTCGCAGCTCTCGGGCGAGTAATAAACCGTTTTTACCTGGCAGGTTAATGTCCATAATCACAAGATTAATGGCGTGATTGGACAAGCTGACGTGCATTTCTTCGCCGTCTGTTGCCTCGAAGACTTGATAACCTTCTGCTTCAAAAATACTTTTTAAAGTATTGCGAGTTACTTGCTCGTCTTCCACGATAAGGATTTGTGGGGTTTGCATTTGTGGTTCCTAAATCTAAGATAAAAGCGTTGCTAAAGAATATCGCAGCCAGACTTCACTGGGGTGTCCATTCTTGCACTTTTGCCTCCTGGTGAATGCCACGAGGCGACGAAGCGTTTAACGTCTTTGTTACTGGATATTCTTGTGAGATTTGTAATCTTTATGCCATCGCGATGACCCAAAGGTTAAAAATCTGCTCAGCTTTTGATTCTATTATCTTAACACCTTGCTAACAATGGATAAAAGCTTATTCACGCAACTTTGTTGATTTGCATCAAGTCCCCAAATGGCGCGTTCACCAACGGAGGGTTATCCTCTATAAATGGGGGGGTGAATGG
>JBFGYW010000190.1:0-5471 GCA_041587235.1 Vibrio sp. | reverse complement strand
CTCGACGACATAGAACTCTAATCTTAACTCCCACGGCTTTAAGCCTCCTTGGGGCTTAAAGCCTCATTGCAACACTTACTTATTTTCTCTTCTCTTTAAAAAGCGCCCCTTCTTTTTCGATTCTCATCGTCTCGACGACCACCGACTATTTAGGCAAACTAACCGTCGTGGGTAGACGCCAATCAATCGGCTGTTTGCCTTGTTCTAATAGGTAAGCATTGGCTTGTGAAAAAGGTCGGCTGGTAAAAAACCCACGATGAGCCGATAAAGGCGAAGGATGCGGTGCGCTCAACACACAATGCTTCTCTCTGTCTATCATACGGCCTTTTTTTTGTGCATGGGCTCCCCAAAGCAAAAAGACCACTCCACTTTGATGGCGATTAATACTCTCGATAACTTGATCGGTAAAGGCTTCCCAACCGCATTTGGCATGAGAATGGGCTTTACCCTGTTCTACAGTCAATACGGTATTGAGCATAAAGACGCCTTGCTCGGCCCAAGATTGTAAGTAACCGTGGTCGGGCGTGACAAAGCCTTCGATATCATTGACTAGGGTTTTGTAAATGTTCACCAGCGAAGGCGGCGTTTTGATACCAGGGCGAACAGAGAAACACAGACCATGAGCTTGCCCCGCGCCGTGGTAAGGGTCTTGGCCGAGAATCACCACTTTGATTTGCTCAAAAGGCGTTGCGTGAAAGGCATTAAAAACATCGCTTTGTGGTGGATAAACAAGGTGACCTTGCGCGCGCTGCTCAGCAACAAAGTTAAGTGTTTGTTGGTAGTCTTCTTGTTGTTGCACTGAATCAAAGAATTGATCCCAAGTAAAATGAGACAAATCGATCCCCTCTGAGTCTTGATTTTGCCTCAGTTTAGGGGATCTTAAACAAAATTACACCCTTCCCAACAAAGGTGACTTGTCCTTTCAGTTACTTAGGAGTGGGTAATTCAGTGACACCGAAAACAAGGATTCCATCACATAGCAATTAATGACGTTGCGGCGTTCGGTGGTGACCGCGGCCAGTAATTTGACGATGGGGGACAGGAAGCGCAGGACGAGAAACAAACATAATAATCACCTCTGAAAGTACAATAACACACGTTTTGGCTAACAAAGATTGCTATGAAAAAATAATGCCAGTTTTTTAAATTTACCGATAAAAATAAATCTAATCGCCAATCAATGAGTTATAAAATCAAGCTCGATAATAAGCTGATTGTGAGTGCTGGGCTTTTACCCGTCGCACAAATACGGTGAAGAATAGGCACAAAAACCGTTATTGAGTTGAAGCTTTCTTGATGTGCGTCAATAGAACTCGTGCCTATTTCCGCTATACCTAGATCACGTAAAGTTCTCAAACAACTCAAAGGATACGCTATGATTCAAGCTCTACAAATTACTCAATCCAGCGATCAAGCTTTGCTAAACTCCGTGTGGTTAGTAGACAATGACAGCCAACTTGGCCGTTGTGTGGCGGCTGCAAACGAGGAGCAAATCGAGCAAACCTTGCCGCTTGAAACTCTAAAGCAATACACCAGCCGTCCGGTTAATGTCGAGCAACCGGTGCGCATTGAAGGCGGTCAACACCTCAATGTCAACGTGTTAAAACGCGAAACCCTACTCGATGCCATCGACCATCCCGAAAAATACCCACAGTTGACCATTCGAGTATCGGGTTATGCGGTGAGATTCAATTCACTAACCCCAGAGCAGCAACGCGATGTCGTTGCGCGTACTTTTACCGACTCACTGTAATAAAAGCCGTGAAATAAGGTCTTTAATGCCTTTATGCCAATAAAAACGGCGCCCAGATGGGCGCCGTTTTTTTAACCAAAAGACCTAGTGCGATTACGGCTGAACCCGGTACAAGACCTTCTTCAAAGCGTCAAAATCGGCATCGAGATCTTGAGATAACAGATCCATGGCGGCATGCTTCGCCAATGGGCCTGGCAAATCGATGTCCGTTGCTAGAATATCGTCTACCACGTCTTTAAACTTAGCAGGGTGAGCGGTACACAAGAACAAGCCCGTTTCACCGTCATTGAGCTGCTCCGTTAGGGTGCGATAGGCAATGGCACCATGTGGCTCACACAAATAACCCGCTTGATACAAATCGCGTACAGACTCAGCGCTTTGCTCGTCGGTCACCGCGCCTTTACCTAGGGTCTCAAGCCCCCAGCCCAAACGCTGACACAGCTCTTCAATACGTGGCCAGTTGTTTGGTTGGCTGACATCCATCGCATTGGATGTGGTCGCGATGGTTGGCTTTGGCGCCCACTCTCCCGTTTCCAAGTAGCGAGGCACCGTATCATTGACGTTTGTTGCCGCAATAAAGCGCTTAACAGGTAAACCGAGCGCTTTGGCCAGCAAGCCTGCGGTTAAATTACCAAAGTTACCGCTTGGTACTGAAATAACCAGGTTTTCACGCTCTTGCGCGCTCATTTGTGCCGCGGCCTCAAAGTAGTAACAAATTTGTGCCATCAAACGACTGATATTGATCGAGTTTGCAGAGTTTAAACCGATGTCTTGACGCAACTGGCTATCATCAAACGCTTGTTTCACGAGCGCTTGGCAAGCGTCGAAGTCACCATTGATCGCCACGGTATGGATATTCTTACCCAAAGTACAAAAGAGCTTTTCTTGTAACGGGCTGATTTTGCCTTTTGGATACAAGATCACGACGTTGATGTTTTCCATACCGTAAAAGGCATGGGCAACGGCCGCCCCGGTATCACCTGAGGTCGCAGTCAGAATGGTAATTTGTCCACCTTCAGATACCGCAGCCAAAGATTGCGCCATAAAACGGCCGCCAAAATCTTTAAACGCCAACGTTGGGCCGTGGAATAGCTCTAGCGCATAAATGCCCGCGTTGACTTCTTTAATTGGAGCATCGAATTGAAAAGCGCTTTCAACCATTTGGGAAACCGTTTCTTCACTCAACTCATCGCCAATTAACGCGGATAAAATCTTGCTGCTACGCGCTTTAAAATCCAATTCAAGCAAGGCGTCGATATCATCAAACTTTGGCAATTGCTCGGGGAAAAACAAGCCTTGGTTGCGACCTAAACCCTGACGCACCGCTTGACCAAAGGAGACTTGTTCGTCTTGTTCTTTTATGTTGTACAGCTTCATCGCTTACTTCCTGCTTCCTGTCATTTGTGAGCCCTGCTTGTCTAAGCGACAAACGTGGACAAAACCTTCTTCATTTTGTACGTAGTTTTGCTCGAGCCATTGAGCGATGCGCTGGGCAACCTCTGCATCTTGACACACGCTAAACAGTGTTGGCCCACTGCCTGAAATTCCGGTGGCAAGAGCACCAGCGCTTTTGGCATAGTTGCGCGCATCAGCAAAACCTGGCAATAATTTTTCTCGATACGGTTCGGCGATCACGTCCTGGATCATCGAAGCCGCCAACTCGGGTTGATTGGTGTGGCAGGCGTGAATAAAACCGGCTAAATGACGCCCGTGTGCAATCACGTCCTGACGACGGTATTGAGCGGGTAATATCGAGCGCGCTTCTGCCGTGGACACCTTAATACCAGGATACGCCATCACCCAATACCACTCGTCAAAACAAGGGACCGACTGGCTGATAATCCCTTGTGATTCTATCATGAGTTGTACGCCACCCAAATAACAAGGTGCCACGTTATCATAATGCACGCCACCGGAAATTTGACCTTCCATTTCGCCCATTAAAGCCAACAACTCAGTCTCATTGAGCGGGTTGCCATGAAATTGGTTTAACGCGTCGAGCGCCGCCACAATAGAACACGCGCTCGAGCCAAGCCCAGAACCAATCGGCATGTTTTTTTCTAGCGTCATGCTGACAGGCAATGCGTTTAGCCCTTTGCCTTCAAGCTCACGAACATAGACTCGCCAACAATCATAAACAATATTATCTTTGGTTTCGGTGGGCAATTTATCGACGAAACTGCCTTGTGTCGTCAAGGTAAATGGCGCTTGCCCAGCACTGACTTTAACGACATCGCCTAGGCGGGTGCCATCAATAGGGGACACCGCTGCCCCCAACACATCAAAACCGACACTAACATTACCGATTGAGGCCGGTGCATACACCACCACTTCTGGTCTGTTATTTTCCATCATTACACTCCTAGCTTCCAACCGAGTGTACGCATCACATCAGCAAACACGCCTGCCGCTGTCACCTCAGTACCGGCGCCATAGCCGCGCAACACCAAAGGAATTGGCTGATAATAGCGGCTGTAGAACGCGAGTGCATTTTCGCCGTCTTTAATTTTAAACATAGGATCATTGCCATCCACCGCTTGAATGCTCACTTGGCATTTGCCATCGGCAATCTCACCGACGTAGCGTAACACTTTGCCTTCACTGGCTGCTTGGGCGGCTTGTTCTTTAAAGTAAGCATCGGCTTGTGGCAAACGAGCCAGAAAATCTTCAACAGAGCCTGACGCGTCAAAACCGGGCGGCAAGGCAGGGACGACGTCAACATCGTCAAGTTCCAGAGATAAGCCAGACTCACGTGCGAGAATCAGAAGCTTGCGAGCCACATCCATCCCCGACAAATCGTCGCGAGGATCGGGCTCGGTAAAGCCATTTTCTTTGGCAACCAAAGTCGCTTCACTTAATGTCATACCTTCATCGAGCTTGCCGAAGATATAAGACAAAGAACCGGACAAAATGCCGCTAAAGCGTTCGAGTTCATCACCGGCAGAGATCAGGTTTTGCAAGTTTTCAATTACTGGAAGACCTGCGCCAACCGTGGTTTCGTACATGAGTTTGCGATGCGATTGTCTCGCGGTAGCGCGCAGCTGTTGGTAGTAAGCCATACTCGCCGTGTTCGCTTTCTTATTTGGCGTCACGACGTGGAAGCCCGCAGCGAGGAAGTCGACGTATTGTTCTGCAATATCTGAACTGGCTGTGCAATCCACTAACACGGGGTTGATGATGTGATTGCGTTGCACCAAAGACACCAAACGCTCAATGGTGAAAGGTTCACTGATGCTGCCTAGGCGATCGCGCCAGTTGTCTAGTGGTACCCCAGCACTGTCGAGTAACACGCCTTTGCTGTTGGCCAAGCCACACACGCGAATGACAATGCCTTTGCGCGCTAGCTTTTCTTGTTGACGTTGAATTTGATCAACCAATTCGCCGCCAACGCCGCCAAGACCGACGACAAAAACATCGAGAAATAACTTAGAGTTGAACAGGTTCTCGTGACACGCTTTGATCGCTTCAGAAACCTTGTCTTCAGGGATCACCGCAGAAATGGCGCGCTCTGAAGAGCCCTGTGCAATAGCGATGATGTTAATGCTCACTTCTGAAAGGGACGAGAAGAACTTCGCCGCCACTCCGCGCGAGGTGCGCATGCCATCACCGACCAAGGTAACAATGGCGACATTATCGACAAAATCGACCGGTTCAAGTAAGCCTTCTTTGAGCTCGAGTTCAAACACCTCGGCTAAGGCACTTTGCGCGCGCACTTTAT
>JBFGYW010000189.1:0-5526 GCA_041587235.1 Vibrio sp. | reverse complement strand
GCATGTCGATGCCGGGGTGCTGCACGTGCGACCGGCGCTGGATCTGTGCGACCCACAGCAAGAGCAATTAATGCAATCTATCTCAGATCAGGTGGTAGCCTTGGTGGCCAAATACGGCGGCCTTATGTGGGGCGAACACGGCAAAGGCTATCGCTCTGAGTACGGCCCTGCGTTTTTTGGCGATCAATTATTTGCTCAGCTACGGCGTGTTAAAGCCGCATTTGACCCTGACAACAAAATGAATCCGGGTAAAATTTGTACTCCGAGTGATTCAAAGGCCGAGTTGGTCAAAGTCAGCGCCACTAAGCGCGGTTACTACGACCGACAAATTCCTATAGAGGTCAGAGAGAGCTACGCCGGTGCCATGGATTGTAACGGCAATGGCTTGTGCTTTAACTACGATACCGCCTCGCCAATGTGCCCGTCGATGAAAGTGATGGCCGACCGTCGCCATTCGCCAAAAGGCCGAGCGGGCTTAGTGCGTGAGTGGTTAAGGCAGTTGGCAGAGCAGGGGATTGATATTCTCGATTTAGAGCGTCAGTTGCTCACTAGTCAATGGTCAATCAAATCGCTGTTAGACCGAGTGCGCAATCGGATCAATCAACGTCATGAGTACGATTTTTCTCACGAAGTTTACGAGGCGATGAGTGGCTGCTTGGCCTGTAAAGCTTGTGCGACACAATGCCCAATCAAAGTCGATGTTCCCAATTTTAGGGCGCGTTTTCTCAACCTGTACCACAGCCGCTATACGCGACCACTCAAAGACCATTTGGTGGCGAATATTGAGCACTTATTACCAGTGATGGCGCGTATGCCCAGTTTGGTCAACGGGGTGATCAAACAACCGGCAACCCAAAAGCTGATGGCCAAGTACATCGGCTATGTCGATGCGCCTTTACTGTCGCGGCCGACACTCAAGGTCAGGCTGAAAAAAAGCGCGGCACAAGATTTCGACTTATTGCGCTTAAGTCAACTCAGTGAAACGGCGCGTGAGCAGCATGTGATTGTCGTTCAAGACCCGTTCACCAGTTATTACGAAGCACAGTTGGTGGAAGATTTTGTCGAGTTGGCCGCCAAGTTGGGTAAAACGCCGATCGTATTGCCTTTTAGCCCCAATGGCAAAGCACAGCACGTTAAAGGCTTTTTGAAGAAGTTCTCTACCACGGCGCAAAAAACCGCTCAGTTTTTACAGCAAGTAGCTGAGCTTAATATTCCGATGGTGGGCGTCGACCCAGCTACTGTGCTGTGTTATCGAGATGAGTACCAGCAAATCCTGCAGCAACAACGCGGTGATTTTACCGTACTTTCGGTGCACGAATGGCTGCATCCTCGCTTAGCGGAGTTGCCGGTCCCCGGCAGTGCTGATCGCGATTCGGACGCACCCTGGTATTTGTTTTCTCATTGCACCGAAAAAACACAATTGCCAAACGCCGAAAAAGAATGGGGGCAAATTTTTGCGCATTTCGGCGCCAGTTTACAGCCGGTCTCGGTTGGCTGTTGTGGCATGGCGGGTACTTTCGGTCACGAACAAGACAAACTGGCGTATTCAAAGGGTATTTACCAGTTGAGTTGGCAGCCAAATTTGGACAAACTCGACCCGAAACGCTGTTTAGTAACGGGGTATTCTTGTCGCAGTCAAGTCAAGCGCTTTGAGCACGTGTCGACCTTACATCCGCTACAGGCGCTGTTGGGGTACTTGTAATCAGCTTAACTCCGCTTAGCGTACGGTGTGCCCAATCGCGCTGGCTTTTTAAGCCGTCGACGGTATTGGCGGCGGATTTTTTCGTATAAAACCGTGTTAGGTCAATACAGACTGACTCAAGCACAGATTTAGCGCATTAAGGACATTCCCTCACGGTTGTCAGGGACAATAAATAAAATCAGCTCTGACAGCCCTTAACAAAAAAGAGAAAAGGAAAATTATGAAACGTCAGCAGTGGATATTAGGCGCACTTTGTGTCTTTGCAAGTGCATACAGCGTGGCTGAGGAGCCAACTTATCAAGCTTTTGCTCCGCAAAGTAAAGACGCTTACTTGTACACCGGGCTTAGCGGTGCTTTTGTCGAAGCCGATTTAGGCGATCATCAAAGGTTTAATCACTATCTTGTCGGTGCTTTAGTTGGCTACCGCTTTAACGATAATTTGGCGTTAGATGTGCGCGGTTATAAATCGGCGAGTGAAGGCAGTGTCGACGGAGCCAGTGCTGCTGTTGATCGCAGTCTCAGCGCGTTGGCGAAAATCATTTTACCGGTCAGCGACAATGTTGAGGCTTACGCAATCGGCGGCTACGCTCATTTGCGCGCTGAGGACAACGGTGACTACACCAGTGACAGTGATGTTCAGTACGGTTTGGGCTTGGCCGTTAAAAACGACACTCCACTAGAAGCTCACTTTGAAGTGCTGCGGGTTTACGATCAAGAAGATGTGTCTATTTGGGGCGCTAACCTCAACGTCATTTACAAGTTTTATTGATCCGCTGGCAGTAACGAAACGATGGTTTAATCAAATACCAATCTGGCTAAATAGCAGGTCACCCTAGCGGGTTAAAAACTCGATAATGTCGTTAGGAAAATCACATGTAGAATAACGATTTAGATACCTTTGTCGATAAGAGAGGCTTGCCTTGTTCTCAAGCTTGAACCCTGCGCTATCATTGGCCCCATACTTGACTAGATTGGTATAACAATGGCGAGGTAATTGTCGTTTAGAGCAAAGCCTGGTCGATAATCAGCCTCGTTTAGAGCCCAGCATCCTTTGGAGCCAAGCGGTGTGTTTGGTCAGCGATGGTCTCGCTGGTGCGCCGCTCAGTAAAGGAATGGAAATAAAACAAATGGCTAGCAGTTATCGGCATGATCAGTTAGTATGCTGGCTCACATTTTTTGAGAGTGAAAAACGCCTGTCTCTTCCACAGTAGGGAAGATCAAAAGCGTCGCCGTTAAGCGGTGATTTTTACTGTCAATTACATAACTAACCTAGAGTGCATTGTGTTGCTTGGTATGCAACAACACTGTTAAGGATTCGTCATGCCAATTATTACTCTTCCCGACGGCAGTCAACGTTCGTTTGACAGCCCAGTTTCCGTTTTAGACGTCGCCCAATCTATTGGCCCAGGTTTGGCCAAAGCCACCATTGCTGGTCGTGTTGATGGTGTGCGAGTGGACGCATCAGACGTTATCGAACAAGATGCGACATTGGAAATTATTACCAACAAAGATGACACCGATGGCTTAGAAATTGTACGCCACTCTTGTGCGCACTTGTTGGGACATGCGTTAAAGCAGCTTTATCCCGATGCCAAAATGGCAATTGGACCAACGATCGATAGCGGCTTCTATTACGACATTGATCTTGAGCAGTCATTGACTCAAGAGGATTTGGAAACGATAGAAAAGCGGATGAAAGAGTTGGCGAAGACCAAGTATCAGGTCGTTAAGCACAAAGTCAGCTGGCAAGAAGCCCGTGATACCTTTGAGCAGCGCGCTGAGCCGTATAAGATGGAAATCTTGGACCAAAACGTCGCCAAAGACGATCGCCCAGGCCTGTACCACCACGAAGAATACATTGATATGTGTCGTGGACCGCACGTGCCGAACATGGGGTTTTGTCAGCACTTTAAATTGCTCAATATTGCCGGCGCATATTGGCGCGGTGACAGCAATAACAAGATGTTACAGCGCATTTACGGTACTGCCTTCCACGACAAGAAAGCACTGAAAGCGCATTTGACTCGTCTTGAAGAAGCGGCAAAACGCGACCACCGTAAAATTGGTAAGCAACTGGACTTGTTCCACATGCAGCAAGAAGCGCCGGGTATGGTCTTTTGGCACCACAATGGTTGGTCGATTTTCCGCGATCTCGAAATGTTTGTTCGCGATAAGCTAAATGAATACGGCTACCAAGAAGTCAAAGGCCCACTGATGATGGACCGAGTATTGTGGGAGCGCTCAGGGCACTGGGACAAATACGCCGATGCGATGTTTACCACGTCATCAGAAAACCGCGAATACGCGATTAAGCCGATGAACTGTCCTGGTCATGTACAAATCTTCAATCAGGGGTTAAAATCCTACCGCGACTTGCCGCTTCGTATGGCTGAATTTGGTTCTTGTCACCGCAATGAGCCATCGGGTGCTCTACACGGTATCATGCGCGTTCGTGGTTTTACTCAAGATGATGCACATATTTTCTGTACCGAAGCTCAAATTCAAGAAGAAGTCACCAATTGCATCAAGATGGTTTACGATACGTACCAAACTTTTGGTTTCGACAATATCGTCGTCAAGCTGTCTACACGTCCAGAACAGCGCGTTGGCTCAGACGAAATTTGGGACCAATCTGAGGCGGATCTGAAGCGCGCCCTTGAGTCAATGGACATCGAGTACGAAATTCAAGAAGGTGAAGGAGCGTTTTACGGTCCTAAAATTGAATTTACTTTGTACGATTGCTTAGATCGTGCGTGGCAATGTGGTACAGTACAGCTTGACTTCAACCTACCCGGTCGCCTCGGTGCAACTTATGTCGGTGAAAACAACGAACGTTTAGTTCCCGTGATGATTCACCGCGCAATTTTGGGCTCACTTGAGCGTTTCATCGGTATTTTGATCGAAGAATACGCCGGTTTCTTCCCAACGTGGTTGTCGCCTGAACAAGTGGTTATCATGAACATTACCGATAAACAGTCGGTTTATGCTCAAGAAGTCGCACAAAAATTACAAAAATGTGGAATTAGAGCCAAAGCGGACTTGAGAAATGAGAAGATAGGCTTTAAAATCCGCGAACATACTTTGAAGCGTGTTCCCTATATGCTGGTCTGCGGCGATCAAGAAATGGACGCAGGTGAAATAGCAGTGCGTACACGCAAGGGCAAAGATCTCGGTAAATTCAAAGTTGATGATTTCATTAATTACATCAACGAAGAGATCCGTAGCCGTAAGCTCAATCTGGAGGAATAAACTATTAAAGGCGGAAGACGTGGCCAACAGCCGGCCAAGCAAAACCAGCACCGTATGAACGGTGAAATTCGTGGCGTACGTGAAGTTCGTTTAACCGGTGCAGACGGCGAGTCTGTCGGTGTTGTATCGATTCAAGAAGCACTAGCGGCAGCTGAAGAAGCTGGTATGGATCTCGTTGAGATCAGCCCTAACGCCGAGCCACCGGTTTGTCGTGTGATGGACTATGGCAAGTTCCTCTTTGAAAAGAGTAAAGCTGCTAAAGAGCAGAAGAAAAAGCAAAAGCAGATTCAGGTTAAGGAAGTTAAATTCCGTCCTGGGACTGATATTGGAGACTATCAGGTAAAACTACGCAACCTGACCCGTTTCCTTGAAGAAGGCAACAAAGTGAAAGTAACAATTCGCTTCCGTGGCCGAGAAATGGCTCACCAAGACATTGGTGTCGACGTTTTGAATCGCTTGAAAGAAGATACCGCAGAACTTGCTGCAGTAGAGTCTTTCCCGACTCGAATCGAAGTCCTCCCAATGATCATGGTATTAGCCCCTAAAAAGAAGTAATTAACGGCCTTACAATTAAT
>JBFGYW010000188.1:0-5543 GCA_041587235.1 Vibrio sp. | reverse complement strand
ACACCCAATCCGTTGTTGGGGAAATTCCCTTAGATGATGAAAATGGCTGTATCCTATGGCTTAATGAACCTTACCAAGAAAAAGAAGCCAAAGATCTCATCGATACTTGGCTTCAATCTCAGACTCAATCCCTACCATCATGGCAATGTCAACAATGCCGCGAAATAAACGAAGGGCAATTTGAAATCTGTTGGCAGTGTCAAACACCTATGCCCTAAAATAGACGCACAAGATTTGGTATTTTACTCATGATCAAAACACGAGTGATACATCTCTAAGTACGACAAGGCGGAGGTTTTCCAATCAAAATTGATGTTCATCGCCCTTTGTTGCATCTCAGCGAAGACCTTGGGCAGTTGCTCATACACCAGCAACGCAGACTGCAATGTCAGTAACAAAGCCTCACCTGTCGGTTCATTAAAGACGAAACCCGTCGCTGAATCTGGCTGCTGAAAATAGTCAACCACCGTATCTTTTAACCCACCTACAGCGCGAACAACTGGTAAGGTTCCATACGCCAAACTGTAAATCTGATTCAAACCACAAGGCTCAAATTCTGAGGGCATCAAAAAGAATTCCGACCCAGCCTCAACCCAGTGAGCCAATTCATTATCATAGGCTTCAACAAAGCGAAATTTGTTTGGGAAGCGCTTTTCAATATCGTGTAATTGCTGGGCAAGGTGTGCCTCGCCAGTCCCGACAATCACAACTTGTACTTGATAGCGCAAGAATTGCTCCAGAATAGGCAGCAAGTATTGAATCCCTTTTTGATGGGTAAGACGACACACCATACCAAACATGGCGACTTTTTGCTCAGGCAAAGACAATCGCGTTTGCAGTGCACGCTTATTTTTCGCTTTACCGGTTTGCATGCTGTGTTTTTTTTCTGAGTAGTTGGCAACCAACCAAGGATCTTGCTGAGGAGACCAAGACTGGTAGTCACAACCATTTAGAATCCCACACAAATCGGCCTGCCTTGAACCAAACACCGCACCAAAACCATGACTTCCGAGATCGGTCAAAAGCTCGGTCGCATAAGTGGGACTCACCGCATTGATTTTATCTGAGCACAGCACGCCCGCTTTTAACATTGACGCGTGCTGGTCCGTCACCAATAAATCGGGGTGCTGACTTAAATTGCCCAAAATCTGGAGCTCATCGGGATGAAAACTGCCCTTAAATACCGCATTGTGAATGGTAAAGACGACTTTGGTGTCTAAAAACTTCGCGTGCTGAGCGTAGCGGTGCTTAAAGATAAATGGGATTAATCCTGTGTGCCAATCATTGACATGGATGATATCGGTTTTTTCACTCAATTTAGACAACCAATCAAGCACAGCCAAGCTAAAGAAAGCAAAGCGCTCACCATTGTCTTGGTAGGCACAATTGTTCTCAGCATAGAGAGCAGGACGGCGAAAGTACTGCGGACAATCGAGCGCATAAACGGTTAAATTGTCACAATGCAATTGTAAAACCCGATAGGCTTGACCAGTACTGTCAAGCTCTGTTGCAAATACCTCTTCAGCGCGTTCAATCCCTTCTATCATTTGATAAGCTGGGATAACAACGTTGATATTGTGCTCTAAATCTTGTAATGCTTGTGGAAGGGCTCGCGCCACATCTGCCAACCCACCACTTTTTACCAACCCCTCAACTTCTGAGGCAACATAAATAATTGATAACGAGTTAGAATCCAACTCTCGCTCCTTTAGGGATCACTACAATGCCCTCCTCTGAGACATGAAACCTTTGTTTATCGTGTTCTAAATTGACCCCGATTTCACTGCCTGGGGCTATTTCGACATCTTTATCAGCAATGACTCGGTTAAGAATACAGCCTTTGCCCACTTTAATATCGCCTAATAAAATTGATTCGCGAATATTACAATGTGAACCAATGTTACTACGAAAACCCAACACAGACTTCTCGATATGAGAGCCGCGAACATAACTACCATTACACACCAAACTATCAATGATTTTTACTTTTAGGTTATTATCATCAACAAAAGTCGCAGGGGGTAACGGAGGATGATAAGTATGTAATGGCCAGTTGCGATTGTACAACGAAAACAACGCATCTTTACCCAACAAATCCATATGAGCTTGCCAATAACTGTCGATCGTACCGACATCGCGCCAGTATACCCCACCGTTTTCACCTTCGATGTCGTTTTTGCCAAAATCGTAAACAAACACTTCACCAGTCGGATAAAGACGAGGAATAATATCTTTACCAAAATCATGGCTTGAATGCTCAAAGTCCGCATCTTCGGTTAATTCGCGAAATAAAGTTTCCGCCTCAAACACATAGTTACCCATCGAAACCAAAGCAAAGCCCGGATCACCAGGGATCGTTTTGGGCTCTGCGGGCTTTTCTTCAAAGCCAACCATACGCCCTTCGGTATCCACTTCGATCACACCAAATTGCGATGCACACTCAACCGGCATACGCAATGCCGACACCGTGAGTTTCGCTTTTTTCTCATGGTGAAAATCTAAGAATTGACTGATGTCCATTTTATAAATGTGATCTGAACCAAAAATCAGCACATCATCAGGCTCGGCAAGTTTCATAAAACCCATATTTTGATAAATCGCATCAGCGGTGCCTTCATACCAACGCTTACCGGTGCGCATTTGCGCTGGTATCGGATCAATGAAACGGTTGGTGATGCCACTAATATGCCAACCCTGTTTTAAATGACTGTATAAAGATTGAGATTTAAATTGAGTTAAAACATAAATCTTTACAATGTCCGCATTGATAAAGTTGTTTAAGGCAAAATCGATCAGCCGATAACTACCGCCAAATGGGACAGCAGGTTTACTGCGATTTGCGGTGAGTGGTTGTAGGCGCGAACCTTCACCACCTGCTAAAATCATACCTAATACGCCAGCCATAGACGTTCCCTCTTCAATAAGTTGTTTCAAATGTGTTGTATGTGAGTAGATTTCATATTGTTGTTATTCTACTCTTTTCACACTATTACACACTACTCTGTTATCTTGGAGTAAAAAACGTAAGATCTTGGTCCGAGCGCACAAAAAAAAGCAGTGCTGAAACAGCACTGCAAAAATTAGATATAGATCAAGAAATTAGGATTTTTTACGTTTATCAATTACTTGCCATTTTCCTTCTTCAAACAAGGCAGACCAACCGGTTGGCTTACCTTCTTCTTCTGAGCGCACGTAATTCTCTTTCGTTTTGCGACTGAACCTAACCACGGTTGGTTTGCCATCTGGGTCTTGCTGAGGCGCTTCTGTCAAATAATAAAACTTAGGAGAAATGCGCTCTTTAAAACGCACTAACTCAGACACTAAAGGAGCGCGAGTTTCTCTTGATTTAGGAAAAGTGCTGGCGGCTAAAAACAGACCCGACGCGCCGTCTCGCAATACGAAGTAAGCATCGGATTTCTCACATTCAAGCTCAGGTAAGTGCACAGGATCTTCTTTTGGCGGCGCAATTTCACCATTTTTGAGAATTTTACGCGTGTTTTTACACTCTTCGTTACTGCATCCCATGTATTTGCCAAAGCGGCCGTTTTTCAGCACCATGTCCGAGCCGCATTTGTCGCACTCAACCACTGGGCCATCATAACCTTTGACTTTAAACTCACCGAACTCGACAACGTGACCTTCGCAATTAGGGTTGTTGCCACAAACGTGAAGCTTTCTCTTATCGTCGATAAGGTAGGCATCCATCGCTGTTTCACAAATCGGACAACGCTTTTTCGCTCGTAACGCCGCCGTTTCCACATCTTCTTCGAGAACATTGATAATGCCCTCTTCATCACCGAGGTTAATCGTTGTTTTACAGCGCTCTTTCGGAGGTAGTGCGTAGCCAGCACAACCTAAAAAGACACCGGTAGAGGCGGTTCTAATACCCATTTTTCGCGAACAGGTCGGGCACTCAATATCAGTCATCACAATGTGATTCAACGACATACCGCCTTCAGATTCATCTTTGTCCGCTTGCTCGAGATCTTGGGTAAAGTCATTAAAGAAGTCATTGAGCACTTTTTTCCAGACCACATCACCTTCCGCGATTTGGTCGAGCTTTTGCTCCATTCGCGCCGTGAAGTCGTAGTTCATCAAATCGCTAAAACTGCTGTCTAAACGGTCTGTAACGATCTCACCCATTTTTTCAGCATAGAAGCGGCGCTGATCGACTTTGACGTAGCCGCGATCTTGGATAGTCGAGATGATCGACGCATAGGTTGAAGGACGACCAATACCTTTTTTCTCGAGCTCTTTGACTAACGCAGCTTCAGTGAAACGAGCCGGTGGTTTAGTAAAATGTTGCTTGGGCTCTAAACTGTCTAGCGTCAACAATTCCCCGACTTGTACTTCGGGCAAAATTTCATCTTCGTTTTTACCCAAAGGACGTTGCACGCGAGTCCAACCGTCAAATTTGAGAATACGGCCTTTCGCTTTCAAAGTGTATTCATCCGCCTTTACGCTGATGGTGGTGGAATCATAACGCGCCGGTGTCATTTGACAGGCAACAAATTGGTTCCAGATCAGCTGATACAATTTGACCGCATCGGCATCGACCCCTTTTAGGTCTGCAGCAAGCACATCAACACTTGATGGACGGATTGCTTCGTGAGCTTCTTGTGCGTTTTCTTTACTGCCATAGACAAGCGGCGCTTCAGGTAAATACGCTTTTCCGTATTCACTGTCGATATAACTGCGAAGAGCTTCAACAGCTTCCTTACTCAGATTGGTCGAGTCAGTACGCATATAGGTGATATAACCCGCTTCATACAGTCGCTGAGCTAACATCATGGTCTTTTTGACCCCGAAACTTAAACGCGTACTGGCCGCTTGTTGTAAGGTCGAGGTAATAAAAGGCGCCGAAGGTTTACTTTGCGTCGGCCTGTCTTCGCGCTTGCAAACTTCAAAATCCGATTTCTCTAAGACGGCTAACGAAGCTTTGGTTTGCTCTTCACTGGTCGGTTTAAAGGCTTTGCCCTCTTTTTGTGCCACCAGCAAGCGAAACTCAGAGTTGGCTTTGGTGTAGGTGTTGGCGTGAATATCCCAGTACTCTTCTGGTACAAAAGCATTAATTTCACGCTCGCGCTCGACCAATAGCTTGACGGCGACCGACTGCACTCGGCCAGCAGACAAACCACGAGCGACTTTTTTCCACAGTAATGGAGACACCATAAAGCCCACAACTCGGTCCATAAAGCGACGAGCTTGCTGAGCATTAACGCCATCCATATTGAGCTCACCCGGCTTTTCAAACGCTTGCTGAATCGCATTTTTGGTAATTTCGTTAAATACCACACGCTTGTAACGGTCTTCGTCACCACCAATTATCTCGCGTAAGTGCCAAGCAATGGCTTCCCCTTCGCGGTCCAAATCGGTTGCGAGGTAAACGCAATCGGCATCTTTGGCTAATTTTTTTAGTTCATTGACGACTTTTTCTTTGCCCGGCAAGATTTGATAATTGGCTTCCCAGTCATGGTAAGGGTCAATACCCATTTTTTTTACTAAGGCTTTGCGATCTTTTTCTTTTTTGACGCGAGCTTTTT
>JBFGYW010000187.1:0-5550 GCA_041587235.1 Vibrio sp. | reverse complement strand
TAGGCTGGCCGATAAAAAATGAGCGTTAGAAAAAATGAGATAGCCATTCACAGTACCCTTTCACAGTACAGGGCAAAGCAAACGATAGACAGAAAAAAACCTCAAGGCCAGTAAAGCGCTTGAGGTTTTCTTAGAAAATATCTAAGAAAAAGCAGTGGTACAGTAATAGACCACGCTTTCTAATCGAAGTTCAAAAAAAAGCCTTGCTGTGCGACAAAAAAGCGATTTTTTACTTGACCAAATCTTTAACGATATGAATTAAAAATAAAAAGATCATCGGCTGATCTTTTTATTTTTTTGTTTTTTCGCGATGTTCGACGTTAGGCCACGATGGGATTACACCATGCTAAGCCCATTGGCCATTATTGGCTCACATCAATATGCAGCGCCACTTTGTCGTAGGCAAATTGCGTCAGCTCTGTCGCACTGCCCCTGTTCAAGGTTTTGGCTAAGATGCTCTTTGACGTGGGGACAAAGTCTTGCTTGATAAAGAACTCGGGGTTGCGAGTCAAGACAAAGACCTGCTCGACCTGGATTTGACGGGCGCGCTCGACCAAGTAGGCAACTAACGCCGTACCTTTGCCTTGATGCTGCCAACCGGGCTCGATACCAATCGATTTGATTTCGGCCATCTTGCCATCGTGAACGTACAGTGACGCCAGACCGGTTATCTCACCGTGGTGCTCTGATACGGCAAAGGCATCGAGGTCGGCCAACAGTTGTTGACGCGTCTTCGGCAACTCTTCACCGAGGTTGGCCAAGTAACTCACCAAGCCTTCGAGCGCTTCGATATCACTGGTGCGCGCGGCGCGAACTTTGACTGGCGCGGCATCGCGTTCACTGAGGCGCAATTTGGCTTGTTCAACCGCATAGGCCACTTGCTTAGGTGCTACGCCGCCCAAGGCCGAGCGCTTCTCTAAACAAGATTCGATGGTCAAAATTTGGTAGACGTCGTCTTCAATGACGTCAGAGAAGACTTTCAGTTCATCGAGTGACATGGCTTCTAAAGCGCAGCCTTTTTCGATCGCCGCGACCACTGCAACGCCGACAATGTGGTGCGCTTCTCTAAATGGGATGCCTTTCGCCACTAAGTAATCCGCCAGTTCAGTGGCGTTGGCGTGGCCTTGTTGCGCCGCTTCTAAGGTGCGCTCGCCATTGACTTTAATACCTTCGAAACACAAACCCGCCATTTCGATACAATCGTGCCAAGTATCCAATGCGTCAAACAAGCCTTCTTTGTCTTCTTGCATGTCTTTGTTGTAGGCCAATGGCAGAGCTTTGACTGTCATCATCATCGCCGACATGGCGCCGTAGACACGCCCTGTCTTACCGCGGATCAGCTCAAGAGCATCGGGGTTTTTCTTTTGTGGCATCAGTGACGAACCCGAAGTCACGGTATCGGCCAGTTCAATAAAGCCCGCTTCGCCAGAGTTGTAGAAGATCATGTCTTCGGCCATGCGCGATAGGTGCAGCATGGAAATCGACGCAATCGACATCAGCTCCATCACGTGGTCGCGATCGGAGACCGAATCGAGCGAGTTGCGCGTCGCACGGGCAAAGCCTAAGTGGCTGGCCAGTTGCTCGCGGTCGATTTCATAAGCGGTGCCCGCCAAAGCGCCTGAGCCAAGTGGGCAGGTGTCTAAGCGGTTTAACGCATCGTTAAGACGCGAGTAATCACGCTCGAACATTTCGACGTACGCCAAACACCAGTGGGCAAACGTCACTGGCTGAGCGCGTTGTAAGTGGGTGTAACCCGGCAAAACTGTCGCTTGATGCTCAGCGGCAACGTCAACCATTTTGCTTTGTAATTTGTCGAGTGTCAGCAGCAGTTGTTGACCTTGTTGACGACACCAGAGTTTTAAATCGGTTGCGACTTGGTCATTGCGAGAACGACCGGTGTGCAGTTTTTTACCTAAGTCACCCACCTTGTTGATCAGTTGTTGCTCAACCCAAGAGTGAATGTCTTCGGCGTCAGACTTTAGGATTTTATTCGGGTCTTCAAGCACTTCGAGCTTCAGTTCGTTGAGCGCCAATTCGAGTTTTTGTTGCTCGTCGACACTGAGAACATTGACAGAAAGCAGTGCTTTAGACCAAGCAATGGAACCTACAATATCTTGTTCAGCCAATCGGTAATCAAAGCGCAGTGAATCGTTGAACTCTTTGAATCTCGTGTCTGCTGCTTGGGTAAATCTACCGCCCCATAATGCCATTGCTTTTCTCCTGAATACGTTTTGGTCCCGAATACGATTATCCGACTGCTGGTGAACCAAAATTTTTAACGTAAAGATCGCGCCATCGCGATCTTTACTGGTTAGTACTGACTGTGTTAATCAACGATTTATTTGTTTTTCTTTGCGGCGTTCAGTGCGCGAATACGGCTTGATAGCGAGTAGAGACGGATAAAGCCGCCCGCGTGGCTTTGGTCGTACACTTCGTCTTCACCAAAGGTCGCAAACTCTTCTGAGTACAAGCTGTTGTCTGAACGTTTTTGCGTAACCACGGCTTGGCCTTTGTACAATTTAACCACAACTTCACCGTTGACATCTTGTGCCAAAGACTCCGATGCCGCCAAGATAGATTCGCACAGTGGGGTAAACCAACGACCGTCGTAGACAAGGTGAGAAGCTTTAACCGCCAACTCTTCACGGAATTCAAACGCCGCTTTGTCGAGGACCAGTTGCTCTACTGCGCGCAAGGCTTCCATCATGATGGTGCCCCCTGGGGTTTCGTAGCAGCCGCGAGACTTCATGCCCACCAAACGGTTTTCAACGATATCAATACGACCAACACCGTGCTTGACGCCTTTTTCGTTAAGCGCAACCAGTGCCTCGTATGGGCTGAGTTCTTGACCATCAACCGCCACTACCGCGCCTTGCTCGACTTTTAGCGTTACGTATTCTGCTTGATCCGGTGCTTGCTCAGGATCAACTGTCCACGCCCAGCAATCTTCGTTTGGCGCGTTCCAAGTGTCTTCGAGTACGCCACCTTCCGTTGAAATGTGCCATGCGTTGGCATCGCGTGAGTAGATCTTAGTCAGAGACGCGCTACAAGGGATGTTGCGCTCAGCAAGGTAATCTAGGCACTCTTCACGGCTGACAAGATCCCACTCACGCCATGGCGCAATTACGTGCAGATCAGGGGCAAGCGCAGCAAAGGCACCTTCAAAACGCACTTGGTCGTTGCCTTTACCAGTACAGCCGTGACACAGGGCATCAGCGCCGACTTTACGCGCCACTTCCACTTGCGCTTTGGCAATGATAGGACGAGCCATTGACGTACCGAGTAGGTATTTGCCTTCGTAGTACGCGCCGGTTTTTAGCGTTGGGTAAATGTAGTCTTTGACCAACTCTTCTTTTAGGTCAACCACGTAGCACTCTGAAGCGCCTGAGGCTTTGGCTTTGTCTTCGATGCCAACCAGTTCTTCTTCACCTTGGCCTACATCGGCAACAAACGCCACCACTTCACAATTGTAGTTCTCTTTTAGCCATGGGATGATCACTGAGGTATCAAGACCGCCCGAATAAGCGACAACGACTTTATTTACTTCCACTTTGCTCATTGCTTTTCTCCTAACTTGGACCTGTACTCGGCGGTCACAGTGTCCCGTCTAATCAATAGTGCGCTCGGTGCGCAGGGTTAATCTTATCCATACTTGATCACTTACAATCCAGTCATCAAGTAAAATTTGCTGTCTTTACGGTTTAAATTGTGTGCCGATCGCTTGGCCGGCCAACAGTTGAAATAGTTTTTCCGGTGAGCGCCATGACGCCACTTCGATGGTGCGACCCAATTCTTGCGCCGCTTGCAGTGCCGCTTCGACTTTGACAATCATGCCGTCGGTGATCACGCCCTCGGCAATTAACTGCTCAGCTTGGGTCTTATCTAAGTCGGCAATGAGGTTTTTGTCGCCATCGAGTACCCCGGGAACGTCAGACAACAGCGCCAATTCGCCATCAATCGCTTGCGCTACGGCAACCGCCGCTTGGTCGGCGTTAACATTCATCAACTGGCCCGACTCGGTCATGCCAATCGAGCTGATGATCGGGGTTGCGCCGGTGGCCAAAATCGCCTTGAGTACCGTGGCATCGCCTGCACTCGCTGCGCCAACCGCGCCAAGTTCAGGGTCGAGCTCCGTAATACGACATAAATTGCCGTCGGCCAAGCTCAAGCCCACTGCCGTTAAGCCCGTCGCCATCGCATAGCCTTGCATCATTTTGTTGGCCGTACCGGCCAAAGCGCCAGTGATGTAGCCAATGTGCTCGTAGGGCGTCACGCGCAGACCTTGCTTTTTCACCGTCGGCAACGCCAGTTTGTCCATCAGTTCATCGACTAAGTAACCGCCACCGTGGACAATGACGACACCGCGCTGAGCTTGACGCTGATAATCGCCAATGGTGCTAAAGAGCGTTTTTAGCGTCTCTGGGCTGGCAATCGCCGCGCCGCCGAGTTTAATCACTAAAGGAGCTTGAGTGGTCATAAGGATTCCTCGCTTAAATCAATGCGGTCAATTCGTCAAAGCCGTAGTGCAGGTTCAAACACTGCATCGCTTGACTGCTGGCGCCTTTGAGCAAGTTGTCGATGGCAGAGACCACGATCACGTGCTCGCCTTTCACTTGCCAGCCCAAGTCGCAAAACGGGGTAAACTCGACATCTTGAATACTCGGGATGCCTTGGCCTTTTAAACGCACAGCCGGTTTGTCTTGATACGCGTTGGTAAACGCCGCATCCACTTGCTCTGCAGTCACGCCCGCTTTGAGTTTCATGGTCACGGTGGCGAGAATACCGCGCTTAAAGTTGCCAAGGTGCGGAGTAAAGATCACCTCTTGGCCCAAATGACTGGCAATTTCTGGCTGATGGCGGTGAGTAAAAATGCCGTAAGGCTGCAAGCTCACTTCACAAAAGCTGTTTTTCATCGTCGCTTTGCGACCTGCGCCCGTCACACCACTGGTGGCGTTGATCACGGGCCATTGATTTTCGTCGATCAATTGGTTGACGATCAAAGGTTTGATCGCCAATTGCGACGCGGTTGGGTAGCAACCCGCCACCGCCACTAACGGCACCTGTTTGATCGCATCGCCATTCCACTCTGCTAAGCCGTAAGCCGAGTTTTCTAGCCACTTCGGATGTTGGTGAGCAAACCCGTAGTAGTTGGGGTAAAACTCATCTTGGTTGACGCGAAACGCGCCGGATAAATCAAACACCTGACAGCCGTGCTCTAAGAACACCGGCGCCAAATCGTGGCTCACTTCGTGGGCCGTCGCCAAAAACACCACATCGCACTGCTTCGCGACGCTGACGACGTCTTTTAGCGGTTGCACTGGCATATCAACCACGCCCGCTAACTTGCCGTGCAGGGTCGAAATCGGTTGATTGGCATCAACACTGTTGGCGGACACGTACAAACCTGTTAGCGTGAGTTCAGGGTGTTTGTGCACCATGAGCGCCAGTTCTGCACCTGTGTAACCGCTTGCTCCGATAATGGTGGTGTTTAGCATGAGATGTTACCCGTATAATATTTAAGCCCAAAATGAGTAATCATTTTTAAATTTC
>JBFGYW010000186.1:0-5561 GCA_041587235.1 Vibrio sp. | reverse complement strand
CCGACGAGGCGGCGGCCAGGGCACGGAACGTGTCGACGATCAGCGCCCGGGGGTCAGGACCTGTAGTACTCGCGGGCCGCATCGCCACCACCCTTCGAACCCGGTCGGAGATAGACGACAACCCGGCAGCCGTCGTGGCCTTCGGCGAAGGGGTGGCGGGCCGCGTCTTTTTGAGCCAGCACTTCGTCGTCTTCGCTGGCATAGTAATCTAGACGGCTACGCTGGGTATTAACAATCGCATCAATGAAATAATCGTAAGTACCGGAGTCAGTCCCAGGCCCGTAGAGGGTTAATGGCCGCTGTGGAAAGACACTGTCAACTTGACGCCAGTTTGTCACTTTTCCTTCGCTGTCGGCTTGCCAAACTCGTTTAAGCTGTTCTACCGATAAAGTGGACGCCCAGTCATTTTCTTTATTGACCACGACGGTAATGGCATCTAGAGCGATCGGCAGTTCAAAATATTCAATCCCATTTTTCTGACACAGTGCTTTTTCTTTAAATGAAATAGCGCGAGAGGCATTAGACATATCCAGTTCCCCTTGGCAAAACTTTTTGAACCCTCCCCCAGTCCCAGAAATCCCGACCAAGACTTTGGTCTGGCCATTCTCTGCGCGGTAAAAGTCTTGCGCTACTTGCGCGCTGATCGGATAAACGGTGCTCGAGCCATCCATTAAGATCAAATCATTGGCGATCGCCGTTCGGCTAAAAATCACACCCCACAATGTGACAACCACCGCGAGTGTTTTTGTGCCGTGACTAGCAATAACACCAATATTGAAAAAACCACCGATTCTGAATATATGGGAATTCGTCAACATCATCATAAAGTAATATTTATATCACAGTTGCCAATTAATATAGTGTATTAAGCATATCGGAAATATTGCTTTTCGTTATGAAGCATTTGTTAATTTTAATATAGATGATGTATGTCCTATTCATTCAGTGCTAAAAGCTTATTTACCACAACGCTGATCTTAGCCGCAGCGGTTATCACTCTCGCAGGCGCCTTGTTTTACCAAGGTAACCGAATTTTAGTCAAAGAAATGCCGTCCATCGAAGCGGCGGAAGAGATCAAAGTCAACGGCGCCATGGCGCATGTATGGTTTGAAGAAGTGTTATCTGGCGACACGACCCAATCTATCAAAGAAGTGTGGTATTTCTTGGATCTCGCCGACTGGTATGCGTTGGCTCTGCTCGAAGGAGGAGAGAGTATTCGAGGTCGCTTTAAACCCCTCAAAAATGAGCAACTGCGCAATATCGTGGTGTCTATGCGTGAGACACTGGTTGAATTTCGTCACTATGACACCATTCGCTACGCACAACAATCGACCTCGCCCCCCGGCAGCGATATCGATATTCTTAGCGATGCGATTTTCTTAGATTTTATCCAACAAGCCGATGATCTAAAGAGACAAATCAAACTGCACGTTGAGCGAAGCGTTACTCAATATCAATACATTAGTCTGTCGCTTATCGTCGCAGCTATCATTATCGCGAGCTTTGTCAATGTTCACTTGTTTCGCATTGAATCCAACAAGCGAAAACTCTATCTGTCACTAAAGAAAGCCAACACGGATATAGAAGCTAAAAATCAAGAATTACACCAAAAGGCACATTTTGACACCTTGACCAGTTTGCCTAATCGCACCTTGTTTAAAGATAGGTTAGATCAAGCCATCATAAACTCCGAGCGGTTAAACTTAGCTTTTAGTTTGCTCTTTATCGACTTAGACCATTTCAAAGCCGTCAATGATGAATACGGACACGAAGCCGGAGACAAACTATTAAGTGAAGTGGCGAAACGCATCAATCGACGTATTCGCGTTTCTGACACCTGTGCGCGCATCAGCGGCGACGAGTTTGTTGTGATTTTAAGTCACCAAAAAAGTGTTGAAAAAGCCAGTCACTGTGCCAACAAAATTGCCAATAGCTTAATTGCAACGCTGTCAGAACCCTTTGTATTCCATGATTTTACTGCTCATATTTCAGCCAGCATTGGCGTTTCGGTCTACCCCACTGATGGTCAAAGCCGTGAGTCTTTAGTCCGTTATGCCGATAACGCCATGTATCACGCCAAATCATTAGGCAAAAACAATGTGCAATTTTATTCGCAAGAGCTCAACCAACGTTCTATCGCACAAAGAGAAAGTGAACGCGCTCTGCGTGAAGCCATCGCAGCGGATCAATTTGTCCTGCATTACTTGCCAATTTGGAACATGAAAGATCAACGCCTTCTCGGTGTCGAAGTCTTAACGCGTTGGCAACACCCTCAGAAAGGGTTCGTTTACCCAGATAACTTTATCCCGCTCGCAGAATCGTGCAATGGCATCGATAAGCTGGATTTATTGGTTGTCCAAAAGGCACTCGCGCAATACCAAGCTTGGCACCATGCTGGTATCGAGATTGGCAAAGTCTGCGTTAACATTTCAGCAAACAGTCTGAAAAAACGCCATTTTTTCGAGCAACTTAAGGGGTTGCTGCAAAACTTTACGTTACCGGCACATGCCATTGAGCTCGAAATAACCGAAACGGCATTATTGGAAAATGTTCATTACGCACAGAGCATTTTTAAAACGTTAAAATCGATCGGCGTTAGTGTCGCTCTAGATGATTTTGGTACGGGTTACTCTTCACTGCTTTATTTGAAAAAGTTCGAGTTTGATACGTTAAAAATTGATCGCAGTTTTGTATCGGAGTTAACGGAAAACCGAGTCTCAACGTTACTGCTCAAAAATATCTTACAAATAGGCCGTGACCTTGACTTACAAGTGATTGCTGAAGGGGTAGAAACGAAAGTGCAACAAAACGCACTGATTGATTTAGGCTTTGAAATCGGTCAAGGCTTTTTACTCACTCCGCCAGTCGATGCGAACACCTTAGTGGGAAAATTAAACCTAACCGAAAAATCGAATGTGATTTCTTTGTTAAATTGATCCAGAGATACTGCGCTTGTATAAAGATAGACAAAGCCACCTCATTTAGGTGGCTTTCAAGCCATGGATAGAATTTACGCTTGATCTAAGCGTACATGGCCATTTTTAAGATCATCTCGACGAATGCCTTTGCCGTCATTCATCGCATTAAAATCACGTAACAATTGCGCTGTGGCATAAATTGAAGCCAATAAGTCGCCTGTATGTGCCGATTCTGATGCCGTGTGCATGTTGCGAATTGGGTAGCCAATCGTAATCGCAGCACTGTCCACGCCCGCCAAGGCAGCAGCCATACCGTCCGTGCCCATGTCGCGGCCAGAAAAATCTAACTGATAGGGAATGGATGCTTGCTCGCAGGCTTTTTCAAACGCTTGAACCAAAAATTCCGATACGACAGATCCACGCCCAATGGTAAATCCTGCTCCCATTTTTAACGGGTTCATATTACGAGCACCAATGCCAGGCGCAGCCTCATAATCGTGATTCACATCTGTCGCAATCAACACATCCGGTTTTAACTCCCCCACCAACTGAGCAGAACCAAAACGACCAATTTCTTCATGAGTGGCAATGGTATACAACACGCGTACATTCTCTAGTGACTCGTTGGCTAAAAGGCGCGCGACCTCAGTCACAGAAAAACATCCCAAACCATTATCTAAGTAGGCACCATAAAATGTGTCAGGTGAAACACCGCGCTTGATCGGGCGATCGAGCAAAATCGGGTCACCGACGCGAATGCCCAGAGCTTCAACTTGTTTTTTACGCTCTTCACCGTGTGTGTGTAATTCTAGATAAATCGATTCTGGCTTAATGCCCTGATCGCCAGAACGCTGACCTGCTGTAGAGAAGTGAATCGCGCCAAGTGCTTCGACCGTTGCACCTTCTATGACTTTCATTTTGCCATTTTCTAAAGGATCACGACAAAATATTTTCACTTCATGGCCGATCAATGTCGTCGGTAAAAAAGAGTCGGTATTGATCCAAACTTTACCATCATTGTCTATTTTGCGAACTTGCATGCGAATTTTATCAGCATGACCAACGATCATGACACTGACGAGATCATCACGGCCAGGGTGTGAATCAAAGACAAGACCAGCATTGGCCTTAAATTGATGAATGCCCCACGACTTAGGCATAAATGATTCAAACTCAGGCTTGATTACCCCATAAGACATCGCCGCTTCAAAGCCAACCGGGGATGGTGAGGCAAGTATTTTTTTCATGAAATTAAATTGTTCTTCTGGCATAGGTTGTTGCCAGATTGACGTATTGGTATCTTGTTCTTGAGTCATGTTTTTACCCTTAACACCTTGATGAGTTTCTCATTTTACAGATCGTCATCATAGAGCGATTGTCATGACAAAATCAACACTCTTTATTCGGCTATCGCAAAAGCGCCCAACCAAACCTGCGGGCCAGCGAGCGTGTAAAACCACTGAAAAAACTCGGCGCCGTAAACCTTAGTCGTCTTTTCTTTGCTCTAAGCAATACCATAGGTTAACGACGCCCAACCAACTCATTCCATTAGGACGCTTTGGTAATTTTCTATTTTTAAGTAAATCGCCGTGTGCTTGAACCGCAATGACTCAAAAAGGCGCGACTTTATCGGCTTTAACCACCGGATTGACCCAACGCAAGCGAGCATCAACAGGCGCGTTCAGTTGTGCCGGAGATGGCACTTGGCCATAATCGCCATAAAGCCATAACACAAAGTTGGTACGCTTACCGCCTGTAATGGGTCTGGCAGCATGGGCCACATTGCCTCTGTGTATCGCGGCTTTACCTGCCTGAAATGTATAGCGCACCATTTCATTACTCGTTGTAGAGTAAAAGTCAATTTCCGATCCTTCGAAATGCTCATTAGGCAAATTGAGGTTAATATTCATCGTCACGGCCGAAGCATCGGTATGAAGTCGCAAAGACGTATCAGTATCGGGTTGATATTGAATTGAAAAACCAAATGTTTGCGTGTCATAACCCATAATTTCTGGAAAAATCAAACGCGAAATGGGTCGCATGTATTTATCGAGCACCAAGCGATAAAAAGCCTGAAAACCCGGCGCGGCTAAATACCCCTCGGAACGTTCGTCTAACATCGCCCCACCCCGGTTTAAAGCAATCCCATAAGGCGGTCTCAAGGGAATGTTAGCATTGGTGACTTCATCTAAATAACGGCGTAAATCAACCAATTTTTCAGGGTCAAATAACTGAAATTCATACACTCCAGGTGACACTTCTTGTAAAAGCTTTTCCACTTCAAGTTCTTGATCTGGTTGTTGCCATGCCTGGTTAACCGCGGCACGCAACTGTGGATCAATTAACGTTTCATCTGGAATAATAATATCGTCATTTAATTGTTCTTCCCATTCTTGCCAAGCTTGGTCGAGCAAGGTTTGATTTGAGAGCCAAAACGCTTGAACTGATGACTCGCGGTTCAACATCGCTTGACGCGAAGGTAGCGGCAAAGAGCGTGCACGTTCTAATTGAGTTTTTTTGCTCGGTGTATTCATAGTTAATACCTCTTACATGTGTTGTCGAGGGTTAAACTAATACACACCAACGCGAAGGTGAATCCCGATTGAAGACAAAACACTATTTAGCTTTTCTAAAAAGTACTCT
>JBFGYW010000185.1:0-5653 GCA_041587235.1 Vibrio sp. | reverse complement strand
GAAATCGCTTTTATTTCCAACAATCTTTGTGCGATGCGATTGAATTAGCCCAGCGCAATAATAAACACCTCGCGGTGATCTTTTTAGACTTGGATTTTTTTAAGCACATCAATGACACCCTCGGCCACCCCACGGGCGATCAGTTTCTCTGCGCCGTAGCCCAGCGGCTCAATCATCCGATTCGCTCTGGCGATAAGTTGTGTCGCTTAGGCGGTGACGAGTTTGCGATACTCGCTCATAATCTCGACAAAATTGAACAAGTTTATCTATTGGTTAACCGGTTATTTGGTTGTTTAAAAGAGCCGGTCTTACTCCACGACAAATTACTCGACATCCGGGCCAGCTTTGGGGTTGCTACCTATCCTGATTGCGCGAGAGAAGCGAATGAATTAATGAAATGCGCCGATATTGCTATGTACCGCGCAAAATCCTTAGGTCGCAATCAGGTTCAGTATTACTCGAAAGAATTTCACAAAAAGATGTCGGCCAGAATCAAACTGGAAAGTGACTTAAAGTTTGCCGTTCAGCGCGGTGAACTTTGTCTGCACTACCAACCTCAACTGGATGCCCAGTCTCATTTACTGCTCGGTTTTGAAGCCTTAGTGCGTTGGCAGCACCCAGAGATGGGACTCATCCCTCCCGACCAATTTATCTCGGTTGCGGAAGAAATTAATATGATTAACGAGATTGGTCACTGGGTTATCGAAGAAGCCTGCCATCAATGGCAACGTTGGTCTGCTCAATTTAACTTTAGCCACCCGCTGACGATGGCCATCAATTTATCGGCCAAACAATTGTCTGACTCAACACTGATCGCGCATTTGAAAACATGCCTTTCGCGTTATGGTATTGCTAAGGAAGCGTTGGAAGTAGAGTTGACAGAGAGCTGTATCGATCAAAGTCCTGAAGCCTTGGCCACGCTCAATAACATCGCACACCTGGGTATCACATTGGCCATTGATGATTTTGGTACTGGCTATTCCTCTTTTACGCGCTTGAAACAAACTCAGATTAAAGTGATCAAAATCGACAAAAGCTTTGTTCAAGACATACAATCACCACACGATCACAGAATGCTCACCGCCATTTGTGAATTCTCGAAAGCGTTAGACTATAAAATTGTTGCCGAAGGCATTGAAACACAAGAACAACAGCAAATCTGTGCATTACTTGGCGTAGACCGAATGCAGGGTTTTTACTTTTCTCGCCCTGTTACGGCCAGAGATATTGAGCTGATTTGGCTAAGTTGAGCGCAATATCTAGGCCAATTATGGTCATGCTTTTACTTTAACGACGAAGCGTTCAGCACTTACTTTTTCAAGTAATGCCGTCAGTGAATTTTGTATTGCCGAGGTCGAAAACTCGACCACTTTGACCTCAGGAGCACGGATGTCAGATTCGGCGAGATCCGTCAATAAGGTCTGTGACATTAACCCCAAATGCTGCTGAGCACATAAGCTTTTCGCCAACCAAGCCCCAGTAACCGAGACTACACCTATCGTTGGCGATTTTTCAATCAACAGGTTGGAATCAATACTTTCAAAACCACTGAGACAAGCGATGCGACCGGCAAACCGCAAGTGCTTTAAATCCCAGTTTAAAGAATCGCCGCCCATGGTGTTCAAAATGCAATCAAATTGAAGCTCGCCAAGTTGCTTTTCCACTTGCTTAGCAAAATCTTTTTCTGAAGGATCAAATACATAATTTGCCCCCAATGACAACAAGCGTTCGTGATGCGATTTTGGCGCTAAGGCACATACTTCAACGCCCTTTTTCTTGGCGTATTGTATCGCAAAGTGACCCACATCACCGCCAGCACAATGAATGGCCATCACTTCTTCTGAGGATAAATTCAGCTTTGACAACGCAATGAGTGTCGACATCCCAGCGCTAGGTAACACCGCAGCGACTTCGCTGGCGACGTTATCGGGAAGAATGGTCACCGCGTGATTGGGGATCACAGCGTATTGCTTTAACAGCCCTTCACAAGCCAAACAAGAATTAAACAATACCCGGGTGCCAGGCAAAGGAAATACACCTTTATTGGCCTTGATCACCGTGCCGACGGCATCCACACCGAGAACATGAGGATATTGCCAAGCATTAAATCCATCGCGAGCCAATTTGGCGTCTAAATCATTCAGAGCAACATACTCGACTTCTATCAACAACTCATTCGATGAAATGTCTGGAATTGGCATTGAAACCTGCTGCAAATCAAACTCAGGCCCACTTTGCAGTAGCTGTATCGCTTGCATCGTTTCACTGTCGAACATAATAAAATCTCCTTAGAATGAGCTATTCATACACAACCATTATTGAGACCGTAACGCCCAAGCTCTTATCGTGTGTTCTATACTATTCTCATTAAGCGAAGAAAAAAACAGCCGTTAGATAAACACTCAGGTGCAAATTATGCACGAATCGCAATACTATCCATTGTCTCTGCTATGCAGGATACCCATTTTACATGACTCACGCCAATGGATCTCACATTGTGACCTAACCTTAATCTGCTCGGCATAGGCGAACGCTGTCGCCCTGTGATCATCCCCCTTTGAGCGCAAAGTGATACAAGACGACACTCTGCGTGATGAGCGTGACGATTTGATTAAATTTGCTAACAGATCATTTACCTAGCCATGTATGTTTTTGCGTGTATTTGTTTTAAAATTGCGGTAATTAAACCCTAACCCTTGCAGCAGAAGTGAGCACTTATGGATACCACCAGTCGGTTAATCATGCTTTTAGAAGTTGTAGAACAAGGTTCTTTTGCCAATGCCGCAGAACTGCGCAACCTTGACCGTTCGGTTATCTCTAAACAAATCAGTAAGCTCGAAGAAGAATTAGGGGTTCGTCTACTCAACCGTACCACGCGATCATTTTCACTGACCGCTTCGGGAGCGGAAATGGTGAAAAAAGCCGCAGAGCTTAGAACACTACTGAGTGAAACGATACAAGTTGCGGAAAACTATCATCAAGAGCCCAAAGGCTTACTGCGCATCACATCGGCCAACTACATCGGTAAACACTATTTGATGCCAGTCATTAATGATTTTCAAAAACGGTTTCCTGAAGTGAACATCGAACTGAGATTAGATGATAAGGTCGTCGATATGGTCTCAGAAGGTTTTGATTTGGCTTTTCGAATCGGTGAGCCCAAAGACTCATCGTTGATCGCTCGAAAGCTGGCAAGAAATCGCAACGTGATCATTGCTACGCCAGAATTTATCAATATTTACGGCGAGCCAAAGACCATCAAAGAATTGGCTGAATTGCCTGCCGCCACCTACAGTAACTCACACCTCAGAATTGAAACGATTCACTACTTCGACAGCAAAGGAAAACCGCAAGAGCAAGTCATTAAGCCGGTGTTTCAGTCTAATGATGGCGAAGCGATTTTATCGAAAGTGCGTTCTCATACTGCCTATTTTAACGCCCCGAGTTTTCTGTTTGCCGATAGCATCGATACTCAGGGTTTAGTCCCCCTTTTGACTGATGTCCACTTACCGGAATTAAACCCTATGTATGCCGTTTACCCGCACCGTGATTTACCGGTTCGCACTCGCTTATTTTTAGAGGCGGCTAAACATTACATTGGCGAAGATAAACCAAGATGGGAAAAAAACTTCCCGCAACTCGATCAGCTTTATCAAGCGCCAACATAAGGCCTCAGTCATCATCCGTGGTGCGATAATGATCATAGCGATTTCGCAACTGACGAATATGAGGCATCAGGTCGTGAGCGCACATTCCCACCGCGCCATGTGCTAGGGCTTCTTTATCCGCAGAGCAGCTGTGTAATAACACCCCACGCCAAGCGGCATCAAACAAGCTATTGCCTTGACCAACCAAAGCAGCAATCACTCCGGTCAACACATCACCCATGCCGCCGGTCGCCATACCTGGATTACCGGCTTGGCACACGTAAGTCTGCTCGCCATCGCAAATAATGCTTCCCGGGCCTTTGAGTACCACGACCCCCTTGTAGATTTGCTGTAAACGATGAGCGGTGTTAAATCGGTCTTGTTCCACCTCGGCGATGGTGCAATTGAGTAACCTTGCCGCCTCACCCGCATGTGGTGTGATGATACGCATCGCATCTGGCTGCGGGTGTTGTGCTAGCCAATACAAACCATCCGCATCGACAACTTTAGGCTTGTTAACCGCGGCGCACTCTAAATAAAGTTGCTCGCCCCACTCGGTGCGACCAAGCCCTGGACCACAGGCCAATACACTGGCCCAAGACAAACGCTCAGCGACCAATAATGCAAAATCCGAGCTCACCATGCGTTCAGGATAAACATGGGCTAGGTCGGCTTGGCTGTCTGGGTGGGTATGGACACACACTAAGCCTGCGCCAGTGCGCAGCGCCGCTTGTGATGTCAGATCAATGGCTCCGCTCATCGCTACAAAGCCGCCAATACACAATAGCTTGCCATTACTTCCTTTGTGCAAATCTAGCCTAGGGGCATCAAAAAGTAAGTCGTCTTGATTAATTAGGTAACCAACTGGGCTAAGTGCCTGTTCGACCTCGATAGCAGAGTTGAGATCATGGCATTGCACTTGGCCACTCAGTGCTTTTGCCTGGCCAGTATACAAACCGACTTTTCGGCTAAGAAATGTGAGCGTGTGAGTCGCCAGTATCGCCGGTTGATATACCCGGCCAGTGTCGGCACACACACCCGAGGGGATATCCAGTGATAAGGTTGGTGTAGCAGACGCATTCACTTTCTCTACCAAGAGGCGATAAGCGCCGCTCATTGCTCGGTTCATACCCAGACCAAACAACGCATCGACAATAAGATCACACTGGGTGAGCGCCAACATATGATGTTCAGACAAATCGACACAGTGTGAATGAGCCGAGACGGTTAACCACTGCTGATAAGCCCAATATGCGGGTTGAGTCTGCTTTGAAGGGGGGCCTGAATGGCAAATGGTAACCTGATGGCCCGCTTTAACCAACCAACGAGCCAACACGTAACCGTCGCCCCCATTATTGCCCTGGCCACACAATACAATGACGTTGAGTGTGTGGGAGGGATAGTGATGCTCGATAAAGTCAAAAGCGGCTCTACCCGCTCTTTCCATTAAATCTGACAGTGTCCCTTGTTTGTTTGACACCCACAGATGCTCTAAATGAGTCACTTGTTCCTTATTGAGTAACGGTTTCATAAGCGATGACTCTATAATAAATAGTTTGACTATAAGACGACTCTAACAATCATACCGAGCACTCAACAATAACCGTCAACACGGTTATTGTTGAGTCGCAATCGCTTCTGATGTGGCATCTTGAATCGACAAAAATAAGGCATTCACTTGGCCATTTGGTGCACGCATTGGGTTTAATGTGACGTTTTGATACATAAATTGCGCTTGCTGTGTCACGGGGCGTACATTGCGGCAACGAAATAAATACGGCCTTTGACGCCAAGTAATAAAGCTGCGACACCCCAGGTCAAACACGGGTTTACACTTTAAAACAAACCATTCTTTGGGGATTTCGGGAAACAACTCAAACAAAGATAAACCGAGAACCTCTTGAGATTGCTTGCCGCTGTGGTGAGTCATAAACCCATTCCACAGCTGCACGTTGAAGTCCTTATCTAATACAATCAATCCCATATCGACATTCTGTACCATATCG
>JBFGYW010000184.1:0-5665 GCA_041587235.1 Vibrio sp. | reverse complement strand
GCAGCGGCAAAAGGTGTGCTGGTAACAATAAGACTTAAAGCAAGCAGTAGAGACGATTTCATAGTTGAACCTGGTAGATCCCATTTGATTTAATTCTCATGATAATAATCAATTCTGATGTCAATTTCATGAATCAACGCGCAAATTGATAACCGACACAAAAAAGCCAGAGCGCGTGGCTCTGGCTTATGAACAAACGAGAAGGCAATAGAGACAGGTTTTGGTGTGATTGAAATCCTGCTCTTCACTCAGCGCTTATTGCTGAGTGTCTTGAGCTTGCTCGCTTTTCGGCTCTTCTGTGGCATACACTTCAGTGGGTTTTGCCACTAAGCTGCGGCTTTCTTGATTGACTTCAATCAAATGCACAGACAAGGTATCACCTAGCTTGAGGATCACTTCTTTATCAAGCGAGATCGTGCCATTGTCGTTGTTACACTCTAGGCGCTGCTTATTGCTGCAAATTTGCGAACCAGGAATAAAGGCACTTGCCCCGTTTTCCAGTAGGCGTACGCGAGCACCAGCGCGGTTAATATCGAAAATTTCCGCTTGGAACGTGGTTTGCTCTGCCGGTGCATTGGCCAGAGTACGGGCGTACAACCAATCAGAAACGTTGCGCTCAGCGATCTTGTGGTGTTTGCGATGCAACGCGAGCTCTTCACCGACTTGATCATCAGGCACTTGCACCGGCTCTTTTTGTAGAATATACGCTTTGAGCATACGGTGGTTGATCATATCGCCGTATTTACGAATGGGTGAAGTCCACGTCGCGTAAACCGGTAACCCCATGGCGTAATGGGGTAGAGGTTGATTGCCAACTTCTGAATAAGCCTGCATCTTGCGAATGCGGTTATCTAAGTAACTGGTTTCTTGTTGGCCTAACCAGCGACGCAGCGCCGCAAAGCCTTCGAGCTCTTTGATGCTCTCTTGAGTAAATTCAAGTGTGCCTTCTGGGTTGATAAGCTCAATCACATCGGCAATTTTTTCTTCTTTAAAGCCTAAGTGCGTGTTAAAGACACCGGTGCCGAATTGGCGCTCAAGAGTGCGACCGGCACAGATGTTGGCGGTGATCATCGACTCTTCGACTAAACGGTTAGCCGTGCGGCGCATATCGGCGTGAATTGCAATCACATCGTTGTCTTCACTGAGCTCAAAGCGATAGTCTGGGCGATCTGGGAATACCACGGCATGGGTTTCACGCCAGTGGGCACGTGCTTTAGAGAATGCGTACAGAGCGTTGACAACTTGGCCAATCGTCTCATCAGGTGACCAAGTGTCACAACTGCCGTTTTCGAGCCAGTCGGAAACTTCATCGTAGACCAAACGCGCATGCGATTTAATGGTTGCGGCAAAGAACTCGATATCGTCTTGGATGACACCGTCTTTATCAACCGTCACCGTACAGCAAAGCGCAGGGCGTTGTTCATTTTCGATCAGCGAACACAAATCATCCGCCAACTCACGCGGTAGCATCGGAATGTTGCGACCTGGCAGGTAAATGGTATAACCGCGTTGGCGAGCCACTTTGTCCATCTCATCATCGGGGGAGATGTAAGCGGTCGGATCGGCAATCGCAATCGACAATTTAAAATCGCCATTGTCCAATTGCTCGGCGTAAAGGGCGTCATCCATATCTTTGGTCGACGCGCCATCAATGGTCACAAAGGGAATGTGAGTTGCATCGACGCGCTCGAGAGCGTCGTCATCGTTAAGTGACCATTCATCCAAGCCATTGGGTTCGCTGTTTGGCAAATCGTTTTGCGCCAAGGTCACCCACCAAGGGGCAATTTTGTCGTCGGCATCGGTGATTTTTTGCGTAATTTCAACAAAAAAACCGTTGTCGCCTTTGAGAGGGTGGCGAGTGAGAGAGGCCACGACCCAGTCACCTTCAGCAAAATCAGATTCATTAAGCCCTTTCTTCGGGCGTGCCTTTAAAGAGACTTTCTTCATTTGCGGGTGATCGGGGGCAACGTTTAAACGGCCTTTGAACATTTTGATACGGCCAATAAAACGAGGCATTGAAGGCTCAAGCAACTCTTGAGGTTCAGCGACTTCTTTTTCGTTTTCAGTGCGGATCACGGCCATGACTTTATCGCCATGCAAAACCTTCTTCATGTAAGGTGGCGGGATAAAGAAACTGGTTTTATGGTCAACTTCAAGAAAACCAAAGCCTTTCTCAGTCGCTTTAATGGTCCCTTCCTTCTTTGGCAGGGTCTCTTGAATCTGTTGTTTAAGTTGTGCAAGTAGCGCGTTATCTTGGAACATATTTTTAGTTTAAACCTTGGTTTTATGGAATGACGATTCCAGCTCTCTCCCAGAACTGATCCTTACACTCAAGATAGGCAATACCAATGTCACTCACTGGCGGGCCATTTGGGGTTGCAAAATATCATCGGCACATAATAAACCGCGAATCAAACAACCGGCTTAACGCGTTATCGATAAATCGTTATCGATACAGACAAATTAGCCGGGTTATCAAGCGGGTTTTCTGCGCTATCTGCGACCTCACACCGAATGAGATTGGTATAAAACAGCAATCGGGACTTAGGTTGTCAATGGTACTAGTTAATGGCGATAAAGTATATTCTCGGCCGATCACTAAGCCGAAATTAGGCCAAAATGACTTAAAATGGCAATGCCTAAGGTGCAGCTGATCAAACTCAATAAGGTGGTCAGGGCAATGATATTGGCAGCTAAATTGGCATTGGCATTCATCGCCCGCGCCATCACATAACTGGCCGCCGCGGTTGGCGCTGCACTCATCAAAAAGATCACGCCAAGTTCAACGCCGCGAAAACCGCATAGATAGCCCGCGATGGTCAACATCAAAGGCGCGAGGACCAAACGAAAACCGCTGGCAAACCAAGCCTTGTTGAGATCGGCTTTTAACGCGCGCAGGTTTAAAGCACCGCCAGTACACAAAAGAGCGAGTGGCAAGGTCATGTGGGCAAAGTAGTGTCCCGCCTCACTGACCACTTTAGGAATTGGAAAGCCAATGATTTTACAGGCCACACCCGCGACAATGCTAATGATGAGCGGGTTTTTGGTCATGGTTTTACCCATCATAGCAAACGACTTGATCCCTGATTGTTCGCCTTTCGGTGACAGGGCAATGACGGCCAAAATGTTATAGCAAAAGGTGGTACAGGCAACGTAAATGGCGGCAATGGCAATGCCATCGTTTCCGTAAGCGTTGGCGACATAGGCGAGCCCAACGATGCCGGTATTGGCGCGAAAACCACCTTGAATGATCACGCCCTGATCACTGGGGTTATCAAAACAGCGTTTGGCAATCACAGAAGTAAAAATGAAAAAGGCGACGTTGGCCACCAACGCAAATACCAGTAAATGAATACTGGATGAAATTTGGTGATCAGAATCGACAATATTAAAAAACAATAAGGCAGGCAAAGTGACTTTAAAGACGAGTTTAGAGGCAACTTCTATAAAATTATCGTTTATGAGGCGAAAATATTTAAACCCCATGCCCAAGAATAATACGATACAAATGGGTCCGGTGACCGAAAAAGAAAACTGCAGATGTTCCAATAAATTTGCCATACTCACTCCCTGTGTTGGAATGAGCATTTTTGCACATATCTGCGCAGACGAAAATGGCTAAAGCCATGCTTATCACGACTTTAGCCATTGGGTGAAACCTCATCACCGTTTAACGAGGGAATGCCTTACCGACATTCCGGATTACATCGCCGCTTGGAAAATGGCGCAAATCTCTTCGTGTGTCGCTTGTTTTGGATTGGTGAGTCCACACGCATCGTTAAGCGCGTTACTCGCCAAGGTCGGAATGTCTTCCACATTGACACCGAGGTCAGTAAGCCCTGCGGGAATACCGACATCTTTGGCTAATGTGCGAATCGCAGCAATAGCGGCACTTGCACCTTGCTCAGCGGTCATCGCTTGCGTGTCGACTTGCAAAGCCTGGGCGACGTCTTTTAAGCGTTCAGCAGCCACTTCTGCGTTGTATTCTTGGACGTGAGGCAATAACACCGCATTACATACGCCGTGTGGCAAATCATAAAAACCACCCAGTTGGTGCGCCATGGCATGGACATAACCGAGCGAGGCGTTGTTAAATGCCATGCCCGCCATAAATTGCGCATACGCCATTTGCTCACGGGCATTGAGATCGTCACCGTGAGTCACTGCTTGGCGTAAGTTTGCTTGAATAAGCTCGATCGCCTTTAACGCCACGGCATCGGTAATCGGCGTGGCCGCAGTGGAAACATAAGCTTCAATGGCATGAGTCAAGGCATCCATACCGGTTGCTGCGGTTAGTGAGGCAGGCTTAGCGAGCATGAGATCAGGGTCGTTGACAGAGATCAGCGGCGTAGTGTGTTTATCGACAATCGCCATTTTGATGTGGCGCGCTTCGTCGGTGATAATGCAAAAACGCGTCATTTCAGATGCGGTGCCCGCCGTGGTATTAATCGCAATCAGTGGCAGCATGGGCTTGGCTGATTGATCAACGCCTTCGTAATCGCCAATCGAGCCACCATTGGCCGCCAATAAAGCAATGCCTTTGGCACAATCGTGAGGTGAGCCACCACCAAGTGAAATCACAAAGTCACACTGGTTTTTCTCTAATAGCGCTAAGCCTTCGTTGACGTTTTTGGTAGTTGGGTTGGGATTGGTCCCATCGTAGACGCAGTAGCCGACATCACGCTCTGTTAATAGTTTGCTCACCTTATCCACCACGCCAATTTGGTTGAGGATTTTATCGGTGACAATTAAGCCCTGACGATAGCCAAGCGATTGAATTTGGTCAGCGGCGTCCGTTAAACAGCCAGAGCCCATAAGATTGACGGTAGGGATATAAAATGCACTGGTCATAAGCCATCTCCAGATGAGAGTCTATTTGTGGTCTAGAGCGGTGTTATACACGCTCTTTTTCTGGCTTTAGTGTTGCGCCATACACCAAAAGAGATATTGAGATAGATCAAACTCGTTGCTTATGATGACTTTGTCATTAGCAAGAGCGCAAAAGGTCACGGAGAAGAAAAAGCATGGAAAGGCAGAGCAAAAAGAAGGTGAGGCAATGAAATACTGCCTGCCGACGTTCGTGCTAAGGGACTCGCGTCGACAGGAGAGCGTTAAAGTGGCGTGACTTAATCTAGGGGGCACGGTTTACTACTTAATGAGGTGAGTAAACCCTGTAAAGTCAGCGAAGTAAGTGATGTTTAGTAAGCAATGTTGAGTTGCAATTGCACGTCATAGTCGTGTTTTGCCAGTCGCTTGTTCAGTTGAGTGCGGGTTTGCTCAAACTCTTGCACATTCAATACTTGTTTTGGCAAATGCATATCAACGTGAACGCGCAGCTCTTGCCCAACTTTAGTCAGCCCTGCCAATTTCAAACGCTGCTGGCTTAATTGACCGACAGCGTGAATATCACGGTCGACTTGCTGACACAACGACGGGTTTGGGCTCATCATAAACAGCTCTTTCAAGGCATTTTTTAACATGCACATCGGCACTTTAATAAAGTAGAAAGAAATTAATATCATCATCATTGGGTCGGCGTACACTGCGAGGTTAGCCCAAGGCGTCCAGGTGAGCAGCATGGACAAACAAAAACCTAAGGTCACGGCGACACTTAACCAAGTGTCCATTTTCCACTGTTCCATTTCCGCTTTGACTAGGTTTGATG
>JBFGYW010000183.1:0-5677 GCA_041587235.1 Vibrio sp. | reverse complement strand
CTCTTTTTCTTGTTCAGATAAATCATCAATGGCTAAATTGAGATAAGGAATTAGAGCTTGCTTGTGGCGTTGAACGTAAAATGACAACCCAACCTGTGGCAAGGGTTTTAACTGAGTCTGACGATACACCTTAGCTTGTGAAGGGATACTCATTTGATGCTCCATCACCGCGGTCATATCGATAACCACATCGGTTTGACCATTGACTAAAGCCTCATAAGCACCACGCCCTGACGATACCTCGACAATATCTGAGTTCGGCCACTGCTGACGAGCCCACTCGGATAAGCCCAATACATTGGCGACAGCAATCGTTTGGCCGTCAAGAGACGAAAAGCTTGAATATTGCTGCTTATCATCGCGATAAACCCCAACATCAAGCCAAACATAAGGCTTACTCTGCCAAGGATTGCCCACTTGGTAAACTTGGCTACTGACATCAGTGCCCAATGAGCGCCCTGCCCAACGCTTCCCTTTTTGCTCATGACCATTATTAAATTTAATCGGCAAAGATAACTTACTCGCTAAGCGCCTAAACATATCGACCGAATAACCACTAGGCAGACCACTTACTTGATAATCCAAAGGTTGCCAATGAGCCTGATTTGAAACGTTGACCGTACCTAATGCAACGATTTCTTTTTTCTGTTGCGCAGTCAGCGCCAACGGTTGTGTTGGGAAAAAAGGCTGAGATTGAGTCCGTTTTAGTGAACTGGCGCTCAGTTGGCCTTGCTGATTAAACATCAATGCCATTTCATTGGTAAATTGATTCTGTTCTTCGAGATATTGAGACAAGGCATTAATCGAAATATCCATGCCCACCACATTACGACTGCCTTCGATACGCTTGGCATACGTAACCCCATTGATTTGCAAGTCATAAAACAAGTACGGCTTCGTTTTAATGGTGTGATTTGTCGGCAAAGCGCCTTGATACCAAGGACGAAGTGTCGCGCGATATATACTCGGCTTTTCATCGTGCGAGAGCAAGTTAAAGTCGGAATCTAAAAAAGCGTTTTCTCTTACTCGTCGTCCGTGATGCTCAAAAATACACACCACCAACCAACGTGTCTTATCCGTGACTTGATAACGTGCCCTTAAACTCGGATCGTGATCCAAATTGATCATTTGAAATAAATCGCCATTGGCATAACCCACATAAAGGCTATAGATATGAGGATTTTTTTCCATCATTTTGGCCAGTAGTTGACTCACCTCATGTTCGTCATTGCGATTGTTATCATCGTGACTATAGAGGTGAATTTGCCGTACTTCGGGAAACTGGGCTAATAGATCAACCAAGGTTCGATTGCGCTGATCAAAACTATCGAGCCAATAGTTGGCCGATTGCGCACTGTTGTTAAACAAAGTAATCGCAGATTGCCGGGCGTTTTGTTGAGCAAAATAATATTGCAGTGAGAGAGAGATGATTATAGAAAAGCTAGTCACCAAAAGAAAAAGCGTGGTAACTGTTAAGCGAATGCTGAGCTTCACATTCCAAAACCGTTTAAGCATTAATGAGTATCGTCCTATTTTTATTCTTTTATAACAATAGTCTACTAATGGCTTAAATCAAGTTATCGAATAAACTGAGCGGCTCACTTTGCGGAGAAGTCCCCAAGCGGGTAAACGCGTCTCTCTTCTTCTTTGCTCAAAGTGACAAAGGCTTCAAAATGCTGACCGTCTAAATCAATGGCAAATGGGTACTCAGTATTTGCTTGATTCGTGTCTTGTTCGCCAACTTGGTGCGGTGCATCAAGGTGAAAAATCGCGCTGACAACCCCACTTCGAATGTCGACTGGTATACGATAGCTCGTAGCACCAAAGCGAATATGAGCTGTGTGCAACAGCATGCCATTTTCGACAGGAGTAAAAGAAACATCGATTTTCACCTCACAGCCTAAGCCAAAGTGCCAAATTTGTTCCACACTGATTTGATTGAGGTGCAATTGATGACTGCAATTGAGATAAGGGGCCAGCCAAATACCTTTCGGACTGTGCTGTTCGGCCCTGTGTTGTTCATCACTTTGAGACACCAATTGAAGTGATGGTTGCTCTTGCTGTGAAGCATGGTGAGTCTCTAACCAAAAGCCATCCAATTGTTCATCGTCATCAGGCTCAAGGAATAATATCTCTAGCCGATTTTTACCTAGGTTCAATGCGCGACGTATTTCCTTTCTCACTTCCGTCTGACCGACCGGGTAGTCAAACAAAGCCATACCGTTTAAACGCACCTCAACCGGGTAATCTATCCCACCCATAACAAGCTCAATGGAAGAAAAACGCGCCAAAATATCCTCATCAAGCGTAAAATCTCGGTTTAAATACCACTGATACTGCTCGAGTTGCTCGCAATTCATGCCTGTGTACGCACTTGCTAATGTATTGGGAAAGCGGATGTCGACTCTAGGGATATGGCCCTCACCGATGGCTTCTAATTGCCATGAGGTTGCCAGCGAATACTGCATATATTTGATGCCTTTTGCTTTTCAGATAACGAAAACAATTATGCCAACTCTTAGAGACAAAAAAAGCCAAGTGGATCACTTGGCTTTAGAAAATGTTGCTGAGTCACACAAAGCGTTATTCGTCTTCATCGTCGAGATCATCATCGTCGTACAAGGCATCTTCACCTTCGTAGTAGGTTCCCCAGCCATCGTAAATGATGTCGTATTTTTCAGCCAGATGAATCAACTTCTCAACTTGCTGATCAATCATTTCAGGATCGAGCTTAGATTCCATCGTCGCATCACAACAAAGCAGCTTATTGCCGTCTTCATCTTCGGTTTCTTCCGCTTCGAGCACTTCAAAGCCCATTTTAAATGCTTCTACTACCGCTTTTTCTAAGCGATCAAAGTCTTCAGCAAAAAGATGATGTTCGATTTCATACAAAGAATCCGGTTCGCTACCGTCCTCAAGTAAAGCCGCGATGATGTCACGGGTCTCTTCTTTTTGGATTTCAATAAGGGCTTCAACGGATAGATATTCATCTTCTTGAGACATGGGCTCAACTCCAAAATGATCAAGGTGGGAAGAAAAAAATACGACAGCGAATATGGCACGAATTACGGCAAATTGCCACCTGAAGACCGCGTTGATTATCGTGAAATGATCAAATTACTTACGCAACCATCGCGCTGAACTGCGTCTTGCGGCCTTAGCGAAGATCGACGTGGAAGATCCCTGTGGATCTCAAAGGCAAGCGCTTTTGATGAACGGCAAACTTACCACCAAAAAAATGAAATAATTATTCACAAAAGTAGCATTTATATGTTTAACTAGGTAAAGAAGATAAATAAGGATCTGGACTATGGCATTTAATCTGCGTAACCGTCACTTTCTTAAGCTACTCGATTATAGCGCAAAAGAAATTCAATTTTTACTCGACTTGGCCGCCGAACTTAAGCGCGCGAAATACGCCGGCTCTGAGCAGCCAAAATTGAAAGGCAAAAACATTGCTTTGATTTTTGAAAAGACCTCAACCCGCACCCGTTGTGCCTTTGAAGTCGCTGCATTTGATCAAGGTGCGCAAGTGACTTACTTGGGGCCAAGTGGTTCACAGATTGGCCACAAAGAATCGATGAAAGACACCGCTCGAGTGCTTGGACGCATGTACGACGGCATCGAGTACCGCGGTTATGGCCAAGAGATAGTCGAAACTCTGGCGCAATACGCCGGTGTTCCAGTGTGGAATGGCTTAACTGACGAATTTCACCCAACGCAGATTCTGGCGGATTTTTTAACCATGCTAGAGCACAGCCAAGGCAAACCACTCAATCAGATTAGCTTTGCGTATTTGGGCGATGCCCGCAACAACATGGGTAATTCATTGATGGTTGGCGCAGCGAAAATGGGTATGGATATTCGCCTCGTCGCCCCGAAATCTTTTTGGCCAGAAGAAGAACTAATCGCAGAATGCCAAGCCATTGCCGAGCAAAGTGGTGCCAACATCACATTAACGGAAGATGTTGAGCAAGGCGTCTCTGGATGTGACTTCCTCTATACCGATGTCTGGGTCTCCATGGGCGAAGAAGAAGCCGCTTGGGATGAACGCGTTGCTCTGATGACGCCTTACCAAGTCAATCAAAACGTTATTGAACTGACCGGTAACCCACAAGTGAAATTTATGCACTGTTTACCCGCTTTTCACAATGATGAAACCGCTCTTGGCAAACAAGTGGCTAAAAAGTACGGCATGAAAGGCTTAGAAGTCACTGAAGAAGTTTTCGAATCAAAACACTCCATCGTTTTTGATGAAGCAGAAAACCGCATGCACACCATTAAAGCGGTTATGGTTGCAACACTGGCGTAACGCTCTTAAGCAGAGTCGCGCTCCTCATCGCGCGACTTTTTGTACGCCTTGGCCACACAGAAAGGCTTATCGATTGAGAGTTGCGACTTGGGTTGAGCTAAGGCAAACTAACTAAGTCAAATAAACACAAATGGAAGAAACACAACAATGACAAAAGTACTGCATACCGACGCAGCGCCAGCGGCCATTGGCCCTTACGTACAAGGTGTCGACCTAGGTAATATGGTCATGACTTCTGGCCAAATCCCCGTCAACCCAGAAACCGGTGATGTCCCTTCAGACATCCAAGCTCAAGCACGTCAATCTCTTGAAAATGTCAAAGCTGTCGTGGCCGCTTCAGGCCTAGAAGTAAAAGATATTGTCAAAATGACCGTATTTGTCAAAGACCTCAACGACTTTGCCGCAGTCAACCAAGTGTACGGCGAATTCTTTGACGAGCACCAAGTCGCGAACTATCCGGCTCGCTCTTGTGTCGAAGTCGCGCGCCTGCCAAAAGATGTTGGCATTGAGATTGAATCCATCGCCATTCGCGGCTAATGTTCAACGCTCGATAGACTTATATCCACATAAAAAAGCCGCCTCATCATCAACATGAAATGAGGCGGCTTTTTTTTAACTTATCAACAGAAGATTACATGATACCTTCTGCTTGATTGCGCTCTTTGACTTCATTGTCGAGCTGCTCAAGCTTTTCTTTCATTATTTCGCGACAATGGGTGGCCAATTTACGGACTTCATCTTTACCGTAACCTTGGGTATCCACCACGGGTAACATTTCAACAATGATATGGCCATTGTTCCAACGGTTGATATTTAAGTGGCCTGTCGAACTACAAACAATCGGGGCAACAGGTACCTCTGCGCCTATCGCTGCGTGAAAAGCCCCGGTTTTAAATGGCAATAAACCACGGCCGCGAGAACGTGTCCCTTCGGGGAACATCCATACCGAAACGTCGCTTTGCTGCATACTTTTGACGACTTGATCAATGGTGCCTTTGGCTTTGGCTTTATTGGCACGATCAATCAAAATATTGCCTGTTAACCAATAAATTTGCCCAAATAAAGGCAACCAGGCCAAGCTCTTTTTACCCACAGTGACGACTTTGGGCGTAACAGCAGCAGAGACGGTAACCATATCCCAGTTACTTTGATGGTTGGCAATGTAAATGTGCTGTCCACGCTGATAGGCATTTTCAGGCAAACGCAGTTCTAACTTAATGCCAAACACCGGTGCGAGGAATTTAGAAAACAAACGGCCAATGGTAAATACGTGTTTGGGATTACGCGGGCTGAGTAAACAATAACCGCAGCCGAATACAAACATCAGTAGTGAGAAAATAAACACGGCAATCAATCTTACCAATG
>JBFGYW010000182.1:0-5680 GCA_041587235.1 Vibrio sp. | reverse complement strand
GTGATATTTTACGTGCTGATGCAGAAGCGATTATTAATACCGTTAATTGTGTTGGCGTGATGGGGCGTGGCATAGCACTGCAATTTAAAAAAGCGTGGCCAAACAATTTCAATGCTTATGCGACAGCCTGTAAAAACAAAGATGTACAACCTGGCAGAATGTTTGTTTTTGAAACGGGTCAATTAGCCAATCCTCGTTATATTATTAATTTCCCGACAAAACGCCACTGGCGTGCTGCAAGTCGTATTGAAGATATTGAATCTGGCCTTGTGGCGCTGGTTGATGATATTCAACGGCTTGGAATAAAATCTGTTGCCATTCCACCGCTAGGTGCTGGTTTAGGTGGCTTAGATTGGGCAACTGTGCGTAAAAAAATTGAAGAGGCAATGCAGCCTTTGCGTGATGTGGATGTTGTTCTCTACGAGCCTCTTGGTGCGCCTCAAAACGACAAAATAGCCAAACATAAAGCAGTGCCCAAAATGACGGCTGGTAGGGCTGTATTAATTGAGTTAGTGCAACGCTATCTAAGAGGTTTGCTTGACCCAACCGTTTCGTTACTGGAAGTTCATAAGCTTTTGTATTTTATGCAAGAAGCAGGTGAGCCATTAAGATTAAAATACCAAAAAGCGCATTATGGCCCTTATGCACAAAATTTGCGTCATGTGCTCAATGCGATTGAGGGGCACTTTGTCTCTGGTTATGCTGATGGTGGAGATGCACCTGAAAAAGAGTTACGGCTAGTGCCAGGCGCTATAGAAGATGCGCAGGAATTTCTTACTCAGCACCCTGATACTCGAACACGATTTGAGAAAGTGTCGAAGTTAGTTGAAGGTTTTGAGTCCCCACAAGGCTTAGAACTTTTGGCAACGGTGCATTGGTTAAGTAAACATGAGCAAGTACAAAGCACCGAAGAACTTGTACAAAAGGTGCACTCATGGAATACACGCAAACAAATGTTTACTGCAAGGCAAATTGTGATTGCAGAGCAGGTTTTAACAAACCAAAGTTGGATAACTGCGTAGGCAATAAATAACGCAACTATTCGGAAATCCCGGATAGCTCTACTGAAAGGCAATCGCTAGGTCTCTTGTGAGATTAACCACTACAATCTAGATGCAATTTTGTCCGTTGGCTACAGGGTCCGTTCGCAACGAGGCACACAGTTTCGCCAATGGGCAACGCAAGTCCTGAAAGAATATATGGTCAAAGGTTTTGCATGGATAATGAGCGGTTGAAAAATCCACCCGTTGGTCACTCTTCGGTACCAGATTACTTCGATGAAATGCTGAAACGTATTCGCGATATCGGCGCCAGTGAGCGTCGTGTTTATCGGTGAGTGAAAGACATTTTTACTATGGCCGCTGATTATGAACCTCTAACCAAGATACAAACCGTTTCTTTCAAACCATCCAGAATAAGCTTCACTATGCCTGTACACTTACGACAGACGCTGAGCTCATTGCCAGTTGAGTGGATGCCAGTAACCTCGATATAAGGGTTAACAAGTTATAAAGGCGTGAAGTCCGTAAGACAGATGTTACCATTGCAAAGAACTATCTGCGTGAGAATGAAAAAGTACGGAAAAAACAAAACCCCACTATAAAAGCGAGGTTTTCTATCGATTGAAAGTTTTTGAGCGCTAATGAGCATTATTCAATATTCTGGATCTGCTCTCTCATTTGCTCGATTAACACCTTGAGTTCAACCCCTGAAGCGGTGATATCGGTACTGATTGATTTCGACGCCAGCGTGTTTGATTCGCGGTTAAACTCTTGCATCATAAAGTCGAGACGTCGGCCACAGGCACCGCCTTTGTTAAGGATATTGCGGGTTTCCTTAATATGAGACTCTAGGCGGTCGAGCTCTTCCGCGACATCGGATTTTTGGGCGAGAAGGATCAGCTCTTGCTCAACGCGACTGGCCTCAAGTTCAATCTTGGCTTCTTCAAACTTGGTCAGCAAACGATCGCGCTGCCATTGTAAAATCTCTGGCATACGGGTGCGCACTTTAACCACTTCATGACTGATGCCTTCAAGACGCTGCTCGATCAAATCGCGCATGTTACTGCCTTCACGGCCGCGCGCTTCAATAAACTCGCTTAGGGCCAGTTCAAAGCCGTCCAACAAAGCCTTATTGATGGTGTCCATATCTTGTTCTGGGGTTTCCATCACACCTGGCCACTGCATCACCTGAAAAGGGTTAATGCGGCTGACTTCACCGGTCATTTTCATCACTTGATTGGCAGAGTTAATCACTTGTTGAGCTAAGGTCTCATTAATGGTCAGTTCTGTATTGGCGGCGGGGTTCGCCTCAAAGCGCAGGTGACACTCTACCTTACCGCGGGCTAAGCGCTTGCGAAAACGCTCGCGCAGTACTGGCTCGAGACTGCGCATCTGCTCAGGCATGCGAAAATAGGTTTCTAGGTATCGTTGGTTGACGGAGCGAATTTCCCAAACGGCACTGCCCCAATCGCCTTTCACTTCTTTGCGTGCATACGCCGTCATGCTGAAGATCATCGAATCGTCCTTAGTTAAAATGAGAGTAAATAAACTGCGGCTTATAGTAACAGATGGGGTATTCTGGTGCGACCTCTTAACCGCTTGGACCGGGGATCACTGGTTTGCTGACTAAGATTTGGGTATACTCTGCAGCCACATTATGTCACCCAATAAAAGGTATGCAGTTTATGCGCCCAAACGATCGCCAAGCGGACCAAATGCGTCCAATTAAAATTACTCGTCAATACACAGCTTATGCAGAAGGCTCAGTACTGGTCGAATTTGGCAATACTAAGGTGTTGTGTAACGCATCGGTCGAAACCTCGGTACCGCGCTGGTTAAAAGGCCAAGGCAAAGGTTGGGTGACGGCAGAATACGGCATGTTACCTCGTGCCACACACTCACGCACTCGTCGTGAAGCGGCCAATGGTAAGCAAGGCGGGCGCACGATGGAAATCCAACGCTTAATTGGTCGTAGCTTGCGCGCTGTGGTTGATTTAGAGGCGATGGGTGAGTGTATGATCACCGTTGATTGTGACGTTATTCAAGCGGACGGTGGCACACGGACCGCCTCGATCAGTGGTGCGAGTGTCGCGATGGCTGATGCCTTTGCCCACCTTATCAAAGCGGGTAAGCTGAAAAAAAATCCAATGAAGAGCCATGTTGCTGCGGTATCAGTCGGCTTGTTGGGTGATGACGTACTGTGTGATTTAGAATACGTCGAAGACTCAGCCGCGGATACCGATATGAATGTGGTCATGACTGAAAGCGGTGCGATGATCGAAATCCAAGGCACAGCAGAAGGCGAACCTTTCACCCATGATCAGTTGCTCGCTTTATTGGCCAGTGCCAAGCAGGGGATCAGCACCATTGTTGCTGCGCAAAAAGCAGCGTTAGAGCAAGATTGATTTTATGGCTCCCAATTGGGGGCTATTTTTTTGTCTGTAGTCGGCCCCAAAGGCCATAGCTTAACCATCATAAAGAGAGAAAACCATGAAAGCGTACCAGCGTGAATTTATCGAATTTGCCTTAGAGAAAGAAGTGCTTAAGTTTGGCGAGTTTACTTTGAAATCCGGCCGTAAAAGCCCTTATTTCTTCAACGCTGGTCTGTTTAATACCGGTCGTGACCTCGCGCGCTTAGGGCGTTTTTATGCTGCGGCATTGGTCGATGCGGGCATCGATTTTGATGTTTTGTTTGGCCCGGCTTATAAAGGTATTCCCATTGCAACGACCACGGCAGTGGCCCTTGCGGATCATCACGATATCGATACGCCGTATTGCTTTAACCGTAAAGAAGCCAAAGACCACGGTGAAGGTGGTAACTTAGTGGGTAGTGACTTAGTCGGCCGAATTATGCTGGTCGATGATGTCATTACCGCGGGAACCGCCATTCGGGAATCAATGAGTTTGATTCAGGCTAAAGGCGCAGATTTGGCCGGTGTGTTGGTGGCGATAGATCGTCAAGAAAAAGGCAAAGCAGAGCTGTCAGCCATTCAAGAAGTCGAGCGTGATTTTGCTTGCCAAGTGGTTTCTATTATCAGCTTGGGCGATTTGATTACGTATCTTGAAGAACAAGGCGCGAGTCAAGCCCATTTAGACGCGGTCAAAGCTTACCGTGCGCAATACGGTGTGGCCTAACTCTTTTTTAGCGTCAACTAACCCGATAAAAAACGCCGCCCCAATGTAGGGCGGCGTTTCGGTATGGGGTTGACGTGAAGTCCACCATTACTGGTAACGGCAGCCTTTTTTCATTGCTGGATCGGCCATAGTCTTAAAGCGTTTATGCAGCCACATCCACTGGGCGGGCGCTCTTAAGATTAACTTCTCGACATACTTGTTCATATAAGCCGCGGCCGCTTGTGGATCTTTTTTCGGGTAGTTCGCCTCGATCGACTCATCGGCGATTAATTCGTAGCGGTTTTCCGAGTTGCGAAAGCCAGAGGCGATCACAATCGCACAGTGGCTGGTATAGGCTAAAATACTGGTTCCCGTGGTGGTACAAGCATCATCAATTGCAAAAAAGGGCACAAAAACCGATTTGTTGCGACCGTAATCGTGATCGGGAAGATAAAATAACCGCTCACCTTGGCGCAATACGCGGATCATCTGCTTCACATCTTTTCGGTCAATCAAAAGATTGCCATTGTGGCTCCGCCCCCAGTACTGAATAAAGTTATAAGTTGGGTTGTCGTGTGGTCGAAAGGCGCCATAACCTGGTAGGCCAAAGACAGCAAAAGCACGTGCAGTGATTTCCAAGTTGAGCGCGTGCACACAACAAAGTAATACCCCTTTGTTGTTGTCGGCATGACGCTGTAAAGGGATTATATCTTTGACGGCAATTAAACGTTTAAACCGCCAAGTGGGCCAAAACCAAGCGATGCCAGTTTCAATAAGCGCCATGCCGGTATTTTTAAAATTCTCTTCTACTAAGGCGGTAATGTCATCTGGCGTTTTGTCGGGAAAGGCCAATTCTAAGTTACGGCGAGCAACCGTGACCCGAGATTTGGCGTAGTGCATACCCAGTTTTCCCATGGTACGGCCCAACACCGACAAGACAGAATACGGCAAAATGTTCACGACCAGCGCGAGAAAACCAAAACCTAACCATACGCCCCAGTTTTTGGGGTGTAACATCGAAAAGGCAAAAGTCGGGGCTGAGTATTTTATGTCGTTATTCATGATTATTTCAGTTGTTCACTCAATAAAGTCCAATATTGCTCGAAATTGTCTGTTGGCTGATACTTAAAGTCAGAACGGACAAAGCGATTTAAACTGCCTTCAACTTGGCCGAGCAACTGGGCAGCTAATACGTTTTCACTGACGCTGAATGCGGTGCCTTCGCGCAATTGACGCTCGCGTAAAATTTGGCGAATTTGCATTTCTAAACGCTCAAATAATTGATTGATGCGATCGCGCAAACGAGCATTTTCAAACATTAAAGCATGGCCTGACAAAATACGTGTCAAGCCTGGGTTACGTTCTGCAAAGGTAAGAATGAGCTGTAAAACCAAGCGCAAACGCTGCAGGGTGTCTTTTTCTTCATCTAAAATGAGATTGATACGTGGAAACAAGGTTTCTTCGATAAACTCAATCAAACCTTCAAACATTCGGGCTTTACTGGGAAAGTGACGATACAGTGCGGCTTCAGAAACCCCAACTTGTTTGGCAAGTTTTGCCGTGGT
>JBFGYW010000181.1:0-5732 GCA_041587235.1 Vibrio sp. | reverse complement strand
CCGTCGCCATAGCGGACACAAATATCAACCGCTTCGTCCTGGAAATTGGTCAGTGCATAGCTAGGATCAATAAGTAAGGAAAGCTGTGGGTTTTGGGTTCTAAATTCTTTAATTCTCGGAATTAACCAATGCTGGGCAAACGTTGGGTGAGCCGATATTGCCAAACTGTTTGGCGCTGGGTCTTGGTTAAGATTTCGTAATGCATCGTGGATTTCTGTAAACCCCAGTTTGGTCGCGCTGTACAAGCTTTGTCCCGCAGGGGTCAGTTTGACTTTTCTGTGTTCCCTCACAAACAGTTCGCATTCTAAGTATCGCTCTAGCTGTCGGATTTGTTGGCTTATTGCTGCCGCGGTCACGTACAAATGTTCCGCGGCTTTTTTGAAGCTGTTTTTGTCGGCGGCAATGTAAAAATAATACAAGCCTTGCAAGGGTGGGATGCGCTCTTTCACTTAAGTTTTCCTTAACTCAGTGTTAATTACTATCGTTTGTTATCAAGGATAAAAATGCTGACAATACCCTTAACCTAAGGTTGGTTAAGAATATTGAGGTATATATGACGCAACTTATCAACGAAACAGTGATTGTTCGACATCATGTACCAATGGATTGGCACAAAAAAATCTGGTCAAGCTTAGCAATGGCCTACCAAAACCACAAAACTCGCAAACAATTAAAAGATCTACCGGACTATTTGTTAAAAGATATTGGCTTAGACAAAGAGGCAGCGCTAAGAGAAGCAAATCGCTCAAGCTTTACCCCTCTTATCAAAGCACGTTACGATTGGTACTTCAATAGCCATCAATAATGACACAAACCCGATGAATACCACCGGTACTTAATTTGTTTTTGTGTGTACACTCAAAGCGGAAGTCTTTTAAGATACTTCCGCTTTTTTATTTATGGTCAAAATGAAAGCCCGCCAGACTTCCGAAAAAGGACGTTTATCGGCATTGTTAATCCTTTTGATTTTTCTCGGTTTATGCTTACCAGATAATTAACCTGCCGCAAGTTTGGGCAACCCTTTGGTCATTAAATGGCTGATTTAAATCGTGGTTGAAAACGCGGTTTGACGGATTTTATCACGCCTGGATTGGCAATGTACATTCACTGTGTTAGCTTTAATATAACGTTAATTGTTATGTGAGGTGCTGTTTTGAAAAGGATTTTTACAGCATTTAAAATCTTGATTCTCTGTTTTTTTTCTTTTTTAGCACAAGCTTCTATTCAACCAATTAAAGTTGGTGCAATCTTTGCGAAAACGGGTGAAGCGGCAGAAGAAAACATGGTCTTATTCCAAGCTGTTCGCTTTGCGGTTGATGAGGTCAATCACCGCGGTGGCATTCACGGTCGACCGGTTGAATTACTTGAGTACGACAACCACAGCAACGCGATTCAAAATTTGCAAGCGGCTAAGCGTGCGGTTGCCGATGGGGTTGTTGCGGTCATCGGTGCTTCATGGAGTACCCATTCTTTGGCCATTGCGCCTTATTTACAAAAGATGCACGTACCCATGATATCCCCTGACTCAACCAACCCAAGATTAACCGCTATTGGCGACTACATTTTTCGCGCTTGTGTTTCGGATCTGTGGCAGGGTAACCTGTTGGCCCAATTTGCCCGCACGTATTTGCATGGTCAAACGGCGGTTGTATTGCAAAATACTACGAGTGACTACAGTATCGGCTTGTCACAGCAATTTGCCAAGGACTTTGCCAGTATGGGCGGAACCATCCAAGGCGTGATGAATTACAAACCTGATTTGCTTACGCTTGATGAGATGTTACAGCAGGTTTTAGACCTTTCTCCCGATGTTTTGTTTATTCCTGGCTATGGAGAAAGTGGAAAAATAGTTAAAGGTGCGCAAAGTGCTGGAATTAAGTCTAAAGTATTAGGAGGCGATACTTGGTCTTACAAAGAGTTTTTTGTTCATGGTGGTCAAGATCTCCATAAAGGGTATTACTCTTCCCATTGGAATAAAAGCCTAACAGATACAAAGTCAGTCGATTTTGTTGATCGCTATGGTCAGTTCTATCAAATAACGGATTATGTTGCGGGTGGTTATGATGCTGCTTGGATTTTATTTGAAGCGATGAAAAGAGCGAAGAACATTGAACGACAAGTTATCAGAGATGAGCTGGCAAATACTCGCGATTTTGATGGTGTGACAGGACGTATTTCTTTTGATTCACAAGGTGATGCGATCAAACCCATGTTGATGATTCAAATTACAGATGGCAAAACACAAGTGTTGAGTAAGATTAAACCCAAGCTATAGTTTATAAGGCCTTGAAAAATCAATAATGAAAACCGAAACCAGTATTCGTTACCGCATAAATGTGACCGTTATTATTACCCTTTTGACGATTGGCTTGATTTTTGGCGCGATATTATTCGTATATGAGCAAACCCGTCGCGATGGCACGATCGATAAAATCGAGTCATATCTGATAGAATTGACCCATGCTCGCAGTGAGTCACTTGGCAATGAAATGTTTTCTCGCCAAACTTTGGCGCTGAGAATGTCGTTACAGCAGGTCATTAATTATGAAAACCTGGATGATAAAGCTGAGATTTTAGGGATAACCGCCTTTGCTCCCGACGGTGAGGTATTATCTTCTGTTGGAGAGAGTAGCCAAAATACGCCTTTTGATACTCGTTCGTCTATTGACGTAACGACGACATCAATTCATCTAGAAAATTTTAATGGGCATCCTGTGGTATGCTTCTTTAGTCCCATTGTTGCTTACGGTGAATTTGTCGGTTTTTGGCGTATTGACTACTCCATTGCTTTGTTAGAGCAGCAGATCATCAATACAATGTTTATTTATGTAATGGCCATTGTCACCTTCTCAATCATGCTGTTTTGGTTATTAAATCACTTGTTGTTGCGTTTGATTTTAAGGCCACTTGATGTCTTACAAGCGACGATGAACATAATGAAAAGTAACGATGGTCAAGCTTCTCTTGCACTCAAGGAGCAACAAATAGATAAAATGCTCAATTCGTTTGAGCGCTTGCCGTCTTATATCCGCCCTAATCGCAAAACCAACAATGAAATCAACGCTCTTGCGTATTCTTTTCACGCTATGCTAAACACATTAAAAGACAATTATGTCGGTTTACGTCGTGATAACTTAACTGGGTTGGCCAACCGAGCCTGCTTAGATGAAGCGATTTCTAAACATATGGATCACAATAAACGTTATCAACAACCGTTTTCGATTTTACTTTTGGACGTCGACCATTTTAAAAAGGTGAATGATCAATATGGGCATTTGGTTGGCGATGAAGTACTTAAAGCACTCTCGCAATATTTAAACCTCAATGTGAGAAAATCCGATGTCGTTGGGCGTTGGGGCGGTGAAGAATTTTTAATTATATTGCCACGACAATCTAGGCAAGGTGCTTTTGATGTGGCGGAAAAGTTGAGAAAACACGTTGAGCAACGTGACATGATCTTAAATCTTACCATTACCATCAGTATTGGTGTTGCTGAATATCTTACATCGGAGAACCAAAGTGATTTGATCAAGCGTGCTGATATCGCTCTGTATCGTGCTAAAGAGCAAGGGCGAAATCAGGTTCAAGTAGGCGAGTAAACCTTAGTGATCGCTTATGACAAATAGTAACCGTTTGATTTTTTGAAGTTTGGAGTAAAAAATTCCTTTAGTTTTGATTAATCATGCCGATATGTGCTATTAATTGATTTATAAAATGAATAGTTAGTGGAGAGAGATATGGCCAGTCTGCAAGGTGCGCAGCGCCGTCAATATTTTCGCTTGCGTTACCCAAAGCACGCACGCCCAGTCATTCGACTTGAAGACCGAAAGTTTTCAGTGTGTGAAAGTTCGGAAAAGGGTTTGCGTATCATGATGGGGCAAATGGCAGCCAATTTGTATTGTGGCCTACAAATGAAAGCAACCTTGTCTTTGCACGATGATAACGAGGTGGCGGTTGAAGGTTCGATACTTCGCTTTGATGACAATGAAGTCGTGGTCATTTTAGACAAAGGGCTGAGTTTTAAAGATATGGTTGCCGAGCAGCGTTATGTAAAACAAAAATTCCCCAATTTCTTTTCGGCTCAGCGTCAAAGTTTGCAATATGTAAACTGAAGTGTCTGACCTTCAGTGGCAGTCTGAGCAAGGCTAGTGTTGACTGCCATTCCACTCGCCATTACTGACCTTTTTGGTTTTTTTATTCAGCGTTGAAAGTCTTACTCAATGTTGAGTGTGTTACCTAGAGATGGAATGCTCAGCCTTATTCCATCTTCTCAACAGCGTCCGCTTCACCTTGCTCTAATTGCTGCTTTTCACGTTCTGCTTTAGAAATATAGCGCGGTTTATTACTGCTGTGTAATTTTGCATTTTGTTTCTTTTGTTTTGCTTTTAGGATCTGGTTAATTTTTTTCTTGCGATTCATGGCTTGTGTACCCAAGGACAGTCGTAGGGTAAAGAAGTGTAGGGGGTTTTAAGCCAACTGGCAAATTTATTAGTACGACTTTTTATGGGTAATACTTTGAAAAACGCACCGACTTAAAGTGAGATCTGTGCTTTAGTTATTGCTGAAGTTAGCGTTATTAGGTTAGGTGATATCAATAACAACTTTGCCGATAGCTTGACCACTAGCTAAGTAATCATGTGCTTGTGCCGCTTCGGATAAGGTAAATGTTTTGCTATCAACAACCGGGGTGAGTTGTCCTTGTTCAACGATATCAGTTAATTTTGCCAAGATATCACCGTGGGTTTTTCGATTCACGTCATGAATCATTGGCAACAACATGAAGACGACATTCAACGACAACCCTTTCATGTGTACCAATGTCAAATCTTGTTCATGTAAAGCTAGAGTCGTGGAAATGTGTCCATTGAGTTTGGCTGCTTGGAACGAGTTGTTAAGGTTCGCCCCGCCAACGGTGTCAAAAATAACATCAAAACCGGTATTACTTGTGTATTCTTCAACATAATCATCAACATTTTTTTGACGAAAATCTATCGCAGTGGCGCCAAGTTGTTCGATTAATGTTGACTGAGTCTCACCAGTACCGGTGGCAAAAACATCAGCACCAAAATATCGAGCAAGTTGTATTGCCACATGACCGACACCACCAGCACCACCATGGATCAAGGCCTTGTCGTTTTGACCAATACTAGCACGAGTGAGCCCCTCGAAGGCGGTAATGCCGACCAAGGGCAAGGCTGCGGCTTCTCGCATGGACAAGTTTTTTGGCTTTAGCGCAATCAAACGTTGATCAGCGAGTATATATTCAGCCAGTGCGCCGGGTAAATCACCAAGCCCACCTGCACAGCCATAGACCTCATCACCGACTTCGGTGATAACACCAGCAAAATCCATCCCTAAAACACCGGGTAAAGGGGGATGGAAAGGAAGATCTTCACCCATGTTTCGGATCATCATGTCAATGGTATTGACACTCGTTGCGATGACTTTGACCACAACATGACCCGCTTTAATCTAAGGGACTGCTATCTCAGCTGTTTCAAAGACACTTGTATCACCAAAGGCGCGAATGACATTTGCTTTCATAACCAGTTCCTCTTGTTTGAATTGGCTTCAGTGTATATTGACCACATACGATGAATAAATAAGCTAAATTTTAAATCTGTATTAACAATAACTATATAATTGCGCTAAATCGATGCGTTATTGCCAAGGGGAGTGAACATTTTATTTTTCTGTCATTCTAAACAAGGTCTGCATTTTGATGAGTACTT
>JBFGYW010000180.1:0-5735 GCA_041587235.1 Vibrio sp. | reverse complement strand
TATTGGCCATATTCAAGATTAGATAGTGAAAGATGACCAGAAGCGACGAATCTTTATCCCTTTATTTAATTCAGCTTGAGGGGGCGTTAAAAGAGGCACAGTGTTGGCAAGTCGAACCTCCGAGCGCCGAACAACTGGCCAGTCAACAACCGTTTTCAATAGACACGTTAGCGCCAGAGGCGTGGTTACAATGGGTTTTTATTCCCCAAATGCGCCAGTTGATCGCTGAGCAAAAAACCTTACCCAGCGGCTATTTAATCGGACCTTACTTTGAGCAGTGTTGGCAAGGTGACAGCCGTTACCAAACCGTGCTGGCGATCATCGCTGATATAGATGAGGTGGCCAATGCTTGAGATAGTGTATCGAGATGATGACTTGATTGCCATTAATAAGCCGGCGGGCATGTTGGTGCATCGCTCTTGGTTAGACAAACACGAAACGCAATTTGCGATGCAAACACTGCGCGACCAAATTGGCCAGCACGTTTTTCCTTTACACCGTCTCGATAGGCCGACATCTGGGGTGTTGCTGTTTGCTTTATCGAGTGAGGTCGCCGCGCGATTTATGCCGATTTTTGCTGAGCACAAAATCGAAAAAATCTATCATGCGATAGTCAGAGGGTGGATAGCGCAAGCGGGGCGTTTGGATTATCCCCTGAGTCAAGAGCGCGATAAAATTGCCGATAAGCACGCACGCGAAGACAAACCCGATCAACCGGCGGTTACCGATTATCAGCCACTGGCTCAAGTGGAAGTGCCTTTTCCCTCTGGCCGCTTCGATACCACGCGATACGGCTTGGTCAAGCTCATGCCTTTAACCGGCCGCAAGCACCAGTTGCGTCGTCACTTGGCCCATTTGCGTCATCCTATAGTCGGTGACACCTCCCATGGCGATGGCAAGCACAATAAGCGTTTTCGAGAAGTTTACGATAGCCACCGGTTGTTGCTTCACGCCTCTTGCTTGCGCTTCACACACCCCATAACTGAGCAGCCAATAGAAATTAATGCGCCGGTTGACAACACATGGCAGCGTTTGATGGCACAATTTGGTTGGCAGGGAGTGTGGTGATAAGTGAGGCAACCCCAAATTGATCGTGGGAAAAGAGGCAAGGGTGCTGCCGGTTGGGCGCGTTCTTTTAGGGGGGATATAAAGTCAAAGCGCGGTGAAACACACCGCGTGCATTGGGTTCGTTACTTGAGCTTGGCGAGGTCTTGCTCGATTTGGCTTATTTTATCGCTGACCACTTTTTCTAAATGTTTTAAGTCCAGTAAGATCTTTTCTTTGATGTCTTGATCATCGCCGGTGACAGGATGGGCAATGTCATTTAACTCATCGACAATCAAGGTCAAATTTCGGCTGATTTCCGTCACATCGCGATACAAGTGGCTGCCACTGTCGACCAAGACGCTTTTTTGTTGGCGCGGAAATTTGAACTTGACGCTTTTGGCAAACAACTCCCCCTTTTGCTTGTGAAAGTAGATTTTTAACACGTCTTTATTGGCTTCTTGCCGCAAAGTGTACCTGTCTATCTGTTGCGGGTCGTGAATGCCCAATGCTGTGAGATGTGGATACATAATCAACCTCTTTTGTCTTTGTGATAATGATAATTTAGCAGTGGTTTTGGACAAAAGACAGACAAAGTTGATCGGTTTTGTCTGTCTTGGGCTGATTATTTGTCGGTCACTTCTTCGACGATTTGCGCGAGTAACTGTTGCTGAAGCTCGATTTGTTCTTGGTCACTTAATTTGGCCCCTTGGGCATTGGTTAAAATAAACAAGTCTTCTGCTTTTTCACCGAGTGTCGAAATTTTTGCGCCGTGCAGACGCAATCCTTGCTGGGAAAATATGGCGCCCACTTTAGCTAGTAAGCCCGGGGTGTCGAGGGCAACAAACTCCATTAAGGTGTGCTTTTTACCGCGGGTAGGCAAAAAGTCGACTCGCGTTTTGACGCGAAAGTGTTTGAGCTTTTGTGGGGTACGCTTAGGACGGACACTGCTGTCAAAACCTCTTTTGAGCGCACTTTCGATGACGTCGATTAAGTGCGGGTGACGTTCGATATCAATGGCTTCGCCGTTTTGATCTAAGATCATAAAGGTATCTAACACAAAACCGTCTTTGGTGGTCATGATAATCGCGTCGTGGACATTGAGGTTGCGCCGGTCGAGTTCGGCCACCACTGTTGCAAACAGCGCGGGTTGGTCTTTGGTGTATACAAACATTTCGCTACCGCCGCGCGTTGAACGCTCGCTTATCCATACGTGGGGACGAGAGTCGTCGCGAGCAAAGTCGGTTATGGCAGGGGCTTTGTTCACAGAGTCTTTGTTAACAGACAGTATATTGTCACTTTGCCAAGCGATCTGTTGATGAGTGTGGCGCAAAAAGTAATCGGCTTTAAAGCGTTGCCACAATGTGCTGATCACTTGTTGCGAATAACCGGCCTTGCGCAATAGCGCCGAGGCTAATTGTTGGTTGTGTCTGATCCGATCGCGAACGTCAACGGGGTTCTCAAGACCGCGGCGTAATGCCCTTTGCGTTGAGTAATAAAGCTCTGCCAATAAGGTTCGCTTCCAACTGTTCCACAAGTCGGGATTGGTGGCGCAAATATCGGCGACGGTCAAACAGACTAGATAATCGAGGTGTTCTTCGTCTCGCACCACTTTGGCAAACTCAGTGATGACTTCAGGATCGTAAATATCTCGGCGTTGGGCGGTGACCGACATGAGCAGGTGATTGAGTACCAACCAGGAGACTAATTTTGCCTCTGGGCGTGACAAGCCGTGTTCAATGCAAAACTCATAGGCTTCGACGGCGCCAATCTCAGAGTGATCCCCGCCGCGGCCCTTGCCGATGTCGTGGAAAATCGCCGCTATGATTAGGAGCTCTTTTTTGATGATTTTAGGGTAAATCTCACAGCATATTGGATGTTTTTCGTGGTTGTTTAAGTCGGAAAAACAGTGAATGTGATTGAGTACCCGGATGCTGTGTTCGTCGACGGTATAGACGTGAAACAGGTCAAATTGCATTTGACCGACAATTTGATTCCACTGGGGAATGTAGGCCGAAATGACCCCATAACGGTGCATGAGCTTGAGGGCTCTGACCAAAATATTAGGGTGTCTCATCAAGGCCATGAACAGCTCTCTGGCTTCTTCTATGGTGTGCAGGTAACGATTGATGCGCCGCCTTGCCGTTCTCAGTTGTCTTAGTGTGGCCGGGCCAATGCCTTCGAGTGATGAATCATTGGCAATGTGTAAGAACAAGGTCAAAATCGACTCGGGGCGCGATTGGAACAAGGCGGGCTTGTCGGTTTCGACCCAGCGTCCTTGGCGGTAAAAGTCCTCATCCAGTGGGATCATGGCTTCGTGATTGCCGTCGCTCAGAATCGCTTGGTCAAAGATTTTGAGCAGCATTTTGTTCAGCTCAGTGACTAAACCCAAGGTGCGGTAAAAGGTTTTCATCATGGTCTCGACCGCTCGGTTGCCACCGTCGGTATAGCCTAAGTGTTCGGCCACTTGGGCTTGGTGGTTAAAGGTCAAGCGGTTGTCATAACGCTTGAGCTCGAGGTGCAAGGCAAAACGCACTTGCCACAAGAAAGTTTGACACTCACCGAGTTCGCGATATTCAGCGTCGGTCAAAAACCCGTACTTACTCATTTCAAGTAGCGACGTTGCGCCAAAGTGACGCCTGGCGATCCAGCTCAAGGTATGGATGTCACGCAGACCTCCTGGGGTAGATTTGATATCGGGCTCAAGGTTGTATGACGTATCGTGATAGCGAGAGTGACGCTCGCGCTGTTCGGCGATTTTGGCGCGATAAAAGGTCTCACTGGGCCAAAACGAATCGGCAAGTACCATGAGTTTTAAGCGGTGAAAATGATCGTGGTTGCCAGTAATAAAGCGCGCTTCTTGTAAATTAGTCGCCACCGTGAGGTCGTCTTTCCCTATTTCAGCACACTCTTCAATGGTGCGAACCGCGTGGCCAACTTCCAGTTTTAAGTCCCATAAAAAGGTAATAAAAGCGCTGACTTTTTCCTGCAGTTTTGCGGTGGCGCTCTGCTTGGAGAGCAGGAGAATATCGATGTCGGATAGAGGGTGCAATTCGCGGCGTCCGTAACCGCCCACGGCGACTAAGGTCAGGTCGGGCCATTGATCAAAACCAAAAAAGCGCCAAAGACGAGCCAATAAGGCGTCCATGTAGTCGGCGCGGGCAAAAATGTAGTCTTCAACTCGGCTAATGTCGTTTAAAAAGGCGTCCTTTTGATAGAGAAAAAACGCATCGAGCTGGTGCTTGATTTCTTTGACGTTGATCTGTGGGTCGAGAAGCTGTGCGGGAGGGAGAAAAGACATCTGTGGTGCAATCCGTGCAATGAAAAATAATGCCATGATTTTGCCACTATTTTCCACAGACAACAAACCCCGCGATACGGGGTTTGTGAGTTGAGCAAAAGTTTACCCTAAGTTGTTCATCAAGCGAGGGATTGACTCGTCTTTGCGCAGAGTTAACACCTCACAACCTTCTTCTGTCACCAAAAGGGTGTGCTCCCACTGAGCGGAGTTTTTGCCATCGGCGGTGTAAACCGTCCAGTTGTCTTCGTCATCGAGACGGCAACCGAATTTGCCCGCGTTGATCATCGGCTCAATGGTAAAGACCATGCCCGCTTTGAGTACGGTGCGATCGTTGTTTTTGTAGTGAACCACTTGCGGCTCTTCGTGAAAGCCCGCACCAATGCCGTGGCCGCAATAGTCGCGGACAATCGAAAATTTAGCACGAGGGTTATTTTTGTTGTTGGTCTTGATGTATTTTTCAATCGCGGTGCCAATTTCACCTAAGGTGGCCCCAGGTTTGACCTTGCGCATGCCAATGTACAAGCTCTCTTGGGCGACATGGCACAGGCGTTTATCCGCCGGGCTAACGTCACCAACTAAAAACATCCGCGAACTGTCTCCGTGGTAACCCTCTTTAATGACGGTAACATCAATGTTCATGATGTCGCCGTCTTTTAAAACCGCAGGGCGAGGGATTTGACCAAAAGCCTCGTCTTTATCGCTCGGGATCCCGTGGCAGACAATGTGGTTGATGGACGTGCAAATCGATTTTGGGTAACCGTGATAATTTAACGTCGCTGGAATCGTGCCTTGTTCTTCGGTCATGAAGCGGTGACAAATTTGGTCGAGCTCTTCTGTTGTCACGCCTGGTTTGACATAAGGCTCAATCATTTCAAGCACATCTGCCGCAAGTTGGCCGGCAATGCGCATTTTTTCAATTTCTTGTTCAGTTTTGATAATCGGATTTGACATGAATTTTTCCAGTAGCCAATGAGAATAGCAGCGTGCGTGCAATGGCGGTATTGTATCAATGGTGTGCCGATTGGCAAGGATGGGCATAAAATCAAGGTGAAAGAGCGTTTAGGCGAATTTTTACTGGCAATTTGGCTCAAAAATATGGTATAAAGCGCCGGAATCTCAATGCCGTATGCTCTGATAAACAGCGCTGCGCATTTTTGATTCACCAAACTCAATTTAAACACACACACGTTTCGACACATTGTCCGGGGTGCTCAAGTTAGTGAGTCGGTACAATGGGAGACGTGGAGGCCTAACCCCATAGAGGAAATTATAATGGCAACTGTATCAATGCGCGATATGCTTAAAGCTGGTGTTCACTTCGGTCACCAGACTCGTTACTGGAACCCAAAAATGAAGCCTTTCATCTTTGGTGCTCGTAACCGCGTACATA
>JBFGYW010000179.1:0-5767 GCA_041587235.1 Vibrio sp. | reverse complement strand
ACACTGTCTTTCACTGTCTCTCACTGTCTTTTCCTTGCCACTTGAGCGAAGCGTCCTTGCAGTGAAACGATCTTGCAGCGCAGCGATCTTCTTTTTAAGCGCAGCGACCTATCTTTTCCCTGTGTTTAGCGCAGCGGACTGTGTTTTACTGTGTCACACTGTCTTTCACTGTCTCTCACTGTCTTTTCCTTGCCACTTGAGCGAAGCGTCCTTGCAGTGAAACGATCTTGCAGCGCAGCGATCTTCTTTTTAAGCGCAGCGACCTATCTTTTCCTGTCTCTCCTCGTCAAACCAAAATCATCGAGGACTTGATACGCGGCCGGAACCATAAAAATCACCAGCAAGGTCGAGCTAAACACCCCAAATACAATGGCAATCACGAGTGGTTTCAATACTTGGGCCTGCAAACTCGGCTCAAACATCAAGGGCAACAAACCAGCAGCGGTGGTTATTGACGTTAAAAACACCGCGCGAAAACGCTCTCGGCTGGCTAACACCAAGGATTGATGTAATGGCTCGCCCTCCTCCAAATGATGACGAATGTACTGCACCAGCAAAATAGAATCATTGACCACAATCCCCGCCAACGAAATAAAGCCCATCACACTTGGCATGCTCAACGGGTAGCCCAATAGCCCATGGCCAGCAATCACGCCAATCAGCGCCAAGGGAATAGCCAGCATCACCACCACAGGCTCAATATAGCTGCGAAATTGGTAACTCAAGATAACAAACACGCCAAACAAGCCGAGTAAAAACCCTTTGGCCATCGATTGGCCGGTTTGCGCCGCGTCTTTGGCTTCACCATCACTGGCAAAGTACAAGTCGGGAAATTGTGCTTGCAGTTTTGGTTGTAGCTCTTTGGTCAGTAATCGATTTACATCCGTAGAGCTCAATGGCGAGCCATAGGTTTCAGCATACACACTGATCGCTCGGCGGCCATCAATACGATCAATCGCGACATATTTTCGATTTGGCTCAATCTCAACCAATGCCGACAAAGGGGCAAACTGACCATCGGGCAACAGGATGGGTAAGTTTTCTAATTCCGCTCGCTGATTGAGCTGTTCTTGACTGATCAGCACATCGATATCAATACTTTCACCGCGCCATTGTCGCTCATCAGCCGTGCTGCCCAACAAAGCCGATCGCACTTGGCCAGCAATATCTGCGCTCGTCAACCCAAGTCGCAAGGCATTATTTTTTATACGCAACACGTATTCCGGCTTACCAAGGCGCATGGTATCGACGACACCCTCTAGCCCAATTGCCCGTAAAAATTGCTGCGTTTGCAACGACGCTTGTTTCAACACCTCGAGGTCTTGATGCATCATTCGAAAATCAACCGCTCGGCCTCCGGGCCCCATCGCCGGCTGTTTGTACACAACGGCAATCGGTCCTGCCAGCTCCCCCACACTATTACGCCATTGGTCAATAAACTCACTGATGGTGGTTTGCCTTTGCTCCGCGGTTAGTAAATCAATGCGCACCGTAGCCAAATGAGGGCCGCTTTCATTGGCATCGGCATTGTGATTAAACTGCTCGGTGATGTGTCGCAACAGCGCCTGCCCTTGCTCTTGCTCTTCGGTTAACAACTGTGCCGCCTGTTTTCCGCCTGCGGCCAAACGCGCGACCAAAGCTTGTGTTTGTGCAAGCGGTGTCCCAGGAGGTAAAGTCAAACGCGCCTCCACCACATCACCATCCATCGTAGGGAAAGGTTGAAAACGCACAAAACCAACAATGACGCAGGCAATCGCGATCAACAACGCCGACAACACGCTGGCTAAAAATACATAGCGATAACGAATCGTTTTATCGACTGCGCGAACCAAGGGACCGGTTCTAAATTGTTCAAAGCGCGCTAAAATGACCTGTTTGATCCGCCACGTCGACGTCAACGAAGGCGCTTTATTTTGTTCTCGTGAGAGCGACGAAGACAAATGATGAGGCAAAATCCAAAACGCTTCGATAAGACTCAGTGCTAAAACCAAAATCAGCACCTGAGGAACGGCTTTGAGCACCGCGCCCATTTGCCCGTCGAGAAACAGCAAACCACCAAAAATACACAAGGTGGTCAAAAACGAAGATATCACGCCAGGTAATACTTTTTTCACCCCATTGACCACGGCTTGCTCAATACTCTGCCCGCGCTCGACATGAGCTGCGATCGATTCAGCAATCACAATAGAATCATCCATCATGATGCCAATCGCCATCAGTAATCCCACCAAGGACATCACATTGATCGACAGTCCCAACTGTGACATCAAAAACAAGCCCCCCAGAAACGCGGCCGGCAAGCCAAGCGCGACCCAAAGCGAGTAGCGAAACGAGAAAAATAACCACATACACAAGAACACCAATACGATGCCTTGCGCGCCATTGTCGAGCATCATCGACAATCGATCCCACAACACCGAAGACAAATCATTACTCAATGTCAGGCTCACCCCATCAGGCGTAATTAACCGTTGTTGCTCAACAAACTCGGCGACTTGAGCTTTAAGGCGCAGAGCATCGTCGCTTTTTCGTTTATAAATTTTTAATACCGCGGCCGGGGCACCATCAAAATAGATCTTGTCTTCTTCGTCTTCAAATTCGTCGCGTAATGTCGCGATATCGGCGAGTTTTACCTGTCTGCCTTGCTCATCAGCGGCGACGACAAGCGTTGCCAAAGATGACAGTTGATCAAAAGAGGGATCAAACCGAATCAAAAACTCCCCTTGTTGAGTCGACAAGGTGCCTGCGGGTACCGATTGAGTTTGGGCGCGGATCTGCTCCGCCACTTGTTCGATACTCAAGCCGACTTGTCGAATGGCCAAAGGGTCGAGCGTTACTCGCCACACGTGATCGGAAAAGCCAGTCACACTGACTAAAGCCACGCCCATCTCTTGTTTTAAGCGCTGTTTTAATTGCTCGGCATAGCGTTTTAACTGCGGTTGTGGCATGTCAGCACGTATGGCCACATCAATAACCGGTTCTTTCCAATCAAGCTCTTGAACCACGACTGACTCCACCTGATCAGGAAAATCATCAATGGCTTCAACTTGGGTTTTGATGTCGAGTAACATGCGCGACATATCGGCATCACTGCTGAGCTTGATCGTTGCTTGGGCAACCCCTTCTAATGATTCACAACGCAATTCTTCAATATTAGAGAGGCCATCGACGGCATCTTCAATACGCAAACACAGCTCTTGTTCAACATCCTGTGGCGACGCTCCCGGGTAAAGCACTTGAACCGACACATAAGGCGGTGAGAATTCAGGGAAAGTTTCTCGTTTCAGGCTAGAAATCGAGCTTAGCCCTAGCACCAACATCGCCAACATTAACAAATTGGCTGCGGTGGGGTGACGAGCAAAGAAAGTAATCACAACGCCTCTCCTTCAGGACGAACACGCATGCCCTCTACCATCGGCAACACGTCTTGGGCAATCAGGCGATCCCCACGCCTTAATCTAGACTCAATCGCCACCTTTCCCTCTAGGAAAAACAATGGCGTCACCGGGACAAACTCAACCTGGTTATCCGCGTTCAAACGATAGACCTTATCACCGTGCAAGGCACTCGCAGGTATCACCATCTGAGCACTCGGCTGACCAATGATATGCGCTTTAACCATCTGTCCTTTATTCGGCATCGAATAGGGTTCATCACTCGTCAAGTCTTGTGAGGGGAGTATTTCAAGCGTCACAGTGACCATCGACGTGGTGCTATCCACGCCTTGACCAACACTGCGGATCCGAGCATCGAGCTGTTTGGTGTATGCCCCTTGTTGCCAACTCACCTTAGCCGAACCGTTGCCAAACCCACCTTGTGTCATCAACACAGACCAATCTCGCTCCGAAATCATCACCGGTAATGTCATCTCACCGATTTGATAGCCAGACGCCAGAACTTGACCTACGTTCACCCACTGACCGAGCTCGACACTCACCTCTTCAACATACACGGGCTGCGTGAGTTGCCAGCCTGTTTTCTCTCGCTCCCTCTGTGCCAGTTGTACTTCTGCTTGAGCGTTAGCCAATTGCGCCTCGATTTTGGCCACATCACTAGGCCACAAAGCCAATTCTTGCTTTAACGCTGACAGTGTGACTTTCTGAGTGAGTACTGCTCGGCGCTGTGTATCGAGATCCGCATCCGTCCCCATCCCTTTACTTTGCAAACGTTGACGGCGTTGTACTTCTTTTTGCAATAGCGTGAGATGCTGCTGCTCTAATTGCACCGAAGTCTGTAAATTGATTTTTTGTTGCTGCTTGCGGTCTAATTCAGCTCGGTATTCAGTGACTTGGGCTTTGGCTTGCTCAAGGCGTAATTGATAGTCAAGCTCGTCAATCTGCAGCACCTTTTCACCTTGTTCCAATTGGAAACCCGCCTGTAAATTAGGGTGTTTAAACACCACCTCACCGGCAACCTGTGCCACCATTTGCCACCCTTGTTGAGCCGCAACAACACCATAACCAATGGCTTGTGGCGCCACCTCCTGCTGCTCTACTAGCACCACATTAACCACAGGCGCGTAAGGTATCGTTTCTATTGGTGTCGGTTGTCGCTGGCTTTGCACCGCAAACCACACCGCTGCCACTCCAAGTGCCACAATCCCTACGCTGAACCATTTCGATCTCATTAATCTGTTGCCCCTTTATTTGTTCTATGCTGCTGCGAATCGGATTGTCGATTGCTTTTTGTGCGCTCGATATCTGTGTGTAAAAAGCCATGACGAATCACATGTAGGTTGTGTTGATATAAACGCTTGAGAAAATCATCGCTAAGCTCAATTTGATGTATTTGATAAAATGCAGGTGGCGCTAAAAAAGGAAAGACCATCAAACTGAGATAGCTAATACGCGCCAAGCGAGCATCAATACCAGACTGAAGAAGGTTATTTTCGACAATATTGACAAACAAGCGATCGATCATTGAGGAGATATCACTAAAAATACCGTCGAGTAATTGCCTGGGTGTTTCGTGGTTAGAGCCATACATTGTTTGAAAGATGAGGCGTGGAAAATCAGGCACTTTACCCATCTCTTGATAATAGATTTCCATTAATTGATAAAAAGAATCAGGGGATTGTTGTGCCAGTAGCCGTTCGATGTTGGTTAACATCGGCGCGATGGTTTCTCGTATTACCGCGTCAAACAACCCCGCTTTATCCGTGAAGTAGTAATGGATGAGCGCGCTGTTCACCCCGGCGTTTTTCGCCACCATCCGCAGTGAGACTTGAGCATATGGCTTACTGACAAACAGTGCCCTCGCTTGATGAATTAATGTTTCTCGAGCTTGTGTCGGCTGTTGCGGACGACCGGCGCGGCGTTGTTGCTCTGCCATGATATTCCCTCATCAAAGACCCCCTACAACAAGGCGGGGTCGATGCAAATTAATCACTTGATTAATTATAGGCAGAAGCACAGTTATTAGGCGAATGGATTAATTCACTGTTTGAGGTATTTTTGATGAATATCAAGACGGGGAAAACCAGAGGCAAGATCGCTGCGCTCCAAGTAGCAAGATCACTTCGTTTCAAGTTGCAAGAAAGCCCCAAAAACAGGACACCCATGTATTTCACAGCAAACAAATTGGTGGGTGTCCTGAACTTTCACTCTCACTGTCACTCACTGTGTTAAGCGAAGCGGACTGTGTTTTACTGTGTCACACTGTCTTTCACTGTCTTCTCCTTGCTACTTGAGCGAAGCGACCTATCTTTTCCCTGTGTTAAGCGCAGCGGACTGTGTTTTACTGTGTCACACTGTCTTTCACTGTCTTT
>JBFGYW010000178.1:0-5818 GCA_041587235.1 Vibrio sp. | reverse complement strand
TGGTTTTCGATTTAGCAGCGCTCGACCCCAGGTCGTTAGCACAACAAAAGGCAACAGCACAAGAGATGAAGGCCGCCATGTCGTTATGAATGTTAATGTCGTAATGGATGTCGCTATCAAGGTCAGCATAGATGCTCCTGGTCAATTTAAGGTGTTATTGGCAAGCACGTTGCGACCGCCATCTCAAGCGCTCGCCATTAAGAAAAGGCCGGTGTCGCGATGGCCTGATTTTGCCCAGAGACTCGCTTTTTTATGTTGGATGAAAGTGACGCTCATCGCGACTTAGCACTCAACAGCAAAGGCCATTGATGACGCTGCCAATCACACCGACCTTGTAACCAGCGGCCCTGCTGAGTGACGAACGCCCCTGGCAACACCTCGGTGAGTAAGTGGGCCGGACGCGCAAACCACTGGCCGGGTGACACACTGGCCAAGGTGAGCCGCTTGGGGTCGCGCAACCAGACAAAATCCTGCTGTTGATACTGACTGCGCCCTTTAATTTGCAGCTTATCCAGCGCGGTGGTGGCAAACGCGCTAACGTGTGTTGGCTCGCATTGATGCCTAAGCTCTGCAGGCAACAACACATGGCTGGCAAACCCGCCGTGCCCACTGGCCAAACGCACCCTTTTGTTAGCCGATGAAAGTGTACTTACGGCAAGCCAATCATCCGGCCAGGGCAAACTGCTGACTTGTAACGCCAATTGCCACTGCCCTTGCGCTTGTCGAGACCAGTTGAGTGAATGAATCGCCAACCCGCGGGTGACAAAAGTGCTAAGCCATTGCGACACAGGCCGTACTGGCCCACTGACCGTTAATCGATAGTGAGTCATTTCCTCTGCCTGAGTGCGCTTGGCCGCGGGTTGGCGAACACCTTGCTTGCGCACCTCTTGCTTGCCCGTCAGCGGATGAGGCTGAGATTGAACTGGCTTAGCTTGCACTGGCTTAGCTTGCACCGGCATGACCGGGCTGCGGTTTGCCAATAACGGCTCGACACTAATATGCACAGGCAGCGCAGCATCATCGGCATGGGCGTGTAACCAAGCGCCGAGGGTGCGCTCACTGAGCACAGTGTTAGCGCCGCTGTGTTGCCAAGCTTGCGCGAGGGCATGGCGTTTGCCCTGCGCCTCCGGTAACGCCAACAGGGTGCGCTCTAAGTGCTCGATTTGACTCTGTTGCGCTGCGCTCACTTGCTGCTGCTGATAAAAGCGCGCCCCGAGCAAGGCGATTGCCACAGCAAATAGCACCAGTAGCAAGGCGCCGCTGAACGCTCTGGCCCAATACCCGTGTCTGGGCACAGGACAGGCCTTGAGATCATCGAGATACGCCTTATCTTGCGCGGTGCTTTTGGCGCTTAGCGGCTCATCGGGCATCATTTCCCCTCCCTTAACTGCGTGATCACCTCTTGCTCAGCTCGCTCTTCTTGCGCGGCTCGCTCGGCGCTAAAAGCCCCTTGTGAGCTTAATCGCCCACTGACCACCAAGGTGTCACTCGAACTTGTCAGGCGGGTTATCTGCCTTTCTTTGTGCCCTTCACTTAGCGATTGATAGCGCCAGTGTCGCCAGCCGTAATCCAACGGGGTCACCACAGGCTCAGGGCCACTCGCCTGAATCGCAGCGAGCGGCGTGTTATCGCGCTGAGCTATCGCGCCCCCAAAGTGAAAGGGCGGCGCTTGGGTATACGAGGACGGCATTTCCACTTGCCAAGTCCATTGCTGTGGTTGCCAGTGCCAGTGGAGTAATGTCACGCGCTGCTTTTGCGCCCTTAATCCATCGAGCCAGTCGGTCGTTTGCTGCCAAGCGAACCACAACTGGTGGTGACGAGCCTGTTGCTGCAGCCAAAGCGTCCACGCCTGTGACCAAGCCGCCCATTGTTTCGCCTCGCTCTGACGCTCTTGGACTTGCTGCTGCAAACGCGCGTTTTGGGCGCGCTGCTCTGTCAGCTCAGTTTGGCGCTGCTGATAGAGTGGCTCACTGCCAAGCCAAAGCGTGAGTAATACGCTGGCCACCAGCGCCGCCCCGCTGAGCACCTGGGTGAAATAGCGCCTTCGCAGCCGTGCTTGCCAAGCCGCTTGCCAGGGCATGAGATTAATTAAGGCTGCCTCATCCTGGCCATCACGCGCTTGCGAGTCGTTTGGCTCAGCGATTTGATGACCGGGTTGATAACAGCCCTGATAGCGGCCCTGATAGCGAGATTGCCAAGCAAGACAATACTCGCAGGCGGCGCGGTGTAGACGATGGCGCGCGGCGGCCGAGGCGTTTGCTGCGCCTAGCCGATAACGCCATGGCAATGCCCCCTGCTGCCATGCCGCTTGAGAGGCCAAACGATAGCCACCCGCCTCTACAGGCAAAAGGGGCGACGCTAACAGCGCGCTTTTGGGGATCACCATGTCTAAAGGCCACTGCAGCGCAGCACACATCGCGCGACAAGCCTCAATGACCTTGCGCCGGACCACACACAGCTCAAAATGACGCTGCCCCGCCTGCGCCTTTTCTACTCGTAGAACGTCCCAATACACCGCTTCCATCGAATACGACAGAGATTGACTCACCGCTTGCCCCAGCGCTTGCTGGCATTGACGAGCCGACAACGCCGCCGGCAAACTCAGCGATTTGTTGAGCACTTGCTGATCAGGCATGATCAACACCACTACACCGGCAGCGACCGTGGCGGCTTGGGCAATCTCTCGCACGCTCTTGACACTTTGCTGATGATTCTGGCCGTTAAAATCGGCGACAATAGACCAAGATAAGGGGATTTGTGTTTCGCTGCTCAAATACCAACCTCGTTGCTTATCTCGCGACGGGTATTGCCAAGTGATGAGATGGCAAAATTGCTCAGTCAATTCAATTGTGGTCAGCTTCACGTCTTGCTCCTATATCTCAGTGACAAAGGCTGCTATGCTTTACGCCACTACTACCTGAGCCTTTAGTTTGTCGAGTGATTTGCTCAATGACCAAGCTGTGGTGTGGCCAAACAGAACCTTGTTTTACTAAAGGGCTTTCCTTTGCTATCAAGGCAGTATTTTTGACTAGCATCTGGCGCTTTTATCGACATTCTGTTGCGCTTTTCCCCTGTGCTAAGGGTCATCATGGGATGTATCGCGCGGCGATATTTCACGGCAAATGCTTTGACATGCCACAAGAATAGTCAGGTCCGCTTTTTAGCCGCCTTAATCAATCAGGAATTTATCGGTGAAGTTCATAAAACGATTACTTATATTTGCAGTGATTTGCATTTTACTTGGGATAGGGGTCATCTTTGGCATGTATCAGTACGTCAAGCCAGAGCTGCCTGATGTCGCCACTTTGAAAGAAGTGGAGCTGCAAACCCCGATGCAAGTGTTCACAAAAGACGGCAAACTGATGGCTCAGTTTGGTGAAAAACGTCGTATTCCAGTCCAATATCAAGACATCCCACAAGATCTGATCCACGCCTTGATCGCCACCGAAGACAGTCGCTTTTACGAGCACCCCGGTGTCGACCCAATTGGGATTGTGCGCGCCGCTTTTGTGGTCTTGATTTCCGGTCATGCCAAACAGGGCGCCAGTACCATTACTCAGCAGTTGGCTCGTAACTTCTTTTTGAGCAATGAAAAGAAGATCATGCGTAAAATCAAAGAGATCTTTATTGCGATTCACATTGAGCAGCTGTTGACGAAACAAGAGATCATGACCTTATACATCAATAAGATCTTCTTGGGTTATCGCTCTTATGGCTTTGGTGCCGCCGCCCGTGTGTATTTTGGCAAAGAGCTCAAAGATTTAGATTTAAGCCAAATCGCCACCCTCGCCGGTATGCCCAAAGCGCCATCGACCATGAACCCATTGCACTCGATTGAGCGTGCCACCGCGCGTCGCAACATCGTGCTCGGTCGTATGCTCGACGAAAACTACATTACCCAAGCGCAATACCAGCAAGCGAAAAACGAAACCTTAGTCGCCAGTTACCACGGCGCAGAAATTGAGGTTCACGCACCGTATTTAGCGGAAATGGCCCGCGCTTGGATGGTGGAACGCTACGGCAAAGAGCAAGCCTACACCTCAGGCATGAAGGTCTACATGACCATAGATTCTAAGCTGCAACAGGCGGCCAATGAATCTGCGGTGCACAATTTGCTCAACTACGATGAGCGCCACGGCTACCGCGGCCCGGAAAATGTATTGTGGAAACAAGGCCAAGCCCCTTGGGATGAAGAAAAAATCCTCGACTACCTCACCGACCAACCGACCTATGGTGAATTGTATCCGGCGGTTGTGACACGCGTCGGCGACAAAGAGGCCACCGTCGAAGTGAAAAAAGTCGGTCCGGTCGAGCTTAACTGGCAGAGCATGAATTGGGCGCGTCGTTACATCACCGACAAACGCCAAGGCCATTCGCCTAAATCCGCCAGTGACATTCTCAGTGTTGGCGATCAGGTTTGGGTGCGCCAAAAGCCCAATAAAGATCAGCAAGTCCCAAGCGACGATGCTCCATGGCGTTTAAGTCAGGTCCCAGGGGCTAACACCGCCTTTTTGGCCATGAACCCCCAAGACGGTGCGATTTTGGCTCTCGTCGGAGGCTTTAATTACAACCACAGTAAATTTAACCGCGCGACCCAATCGGTGCGTCAGGTCGGCTCGGGCATCAAACCCTTTATTTACTCTGCGGCATTAGACAATGGCATGACGCTCGCCAGCCTAGTCAATGATGCGCCCGTCAACAAATGGGATCGCAGTCAAGGCACCGCGTGGCGCCCGAAAAACTCGCCACCGACGTATTTAGGCCCCACCCGTATTCGCATTGGTTTAGCTCAGTCGAAAAACGTGATGGCCGTGCGCACCTTGCGCTATGTCGGCTTAGATAAAGCGCGCGACTACCTCACCCGCTTTGGCTTTGAAAAAGACCGCCTGCCACACTCAGAAACCATTGCCCTTGGCGCAGGCAGTTTAACGCCACTGCAATTAGCGCAAGGTTATTCGGTCTTTGCCAACGGTGGCTACTATGTCACGCCGTATTACATTGACCATATCGACAACGCCTTCGACGAAGAAGAGTACCGCACTGCCGCCGATATCATTTGTGATGACGATTCGTGCCGAGAGCAAAGTCAGGATCAGCAGAGTCAGGAGCAACAACAAGGCTTTGATGAATACGACCCGATCGCCGATTCACCTGTGACCGAGCAACAAGGGCAAGCAAACGATGGCGAGCCAGCGCAAGATTCGGGGCCGCATTACGCCAAGCAAGTGATCTCTGAACAAACCGCGTTTTTAGTACGCCAAATGATGTACAGCAACATTTGGGGCGGCGGCGATTGGAGCCAAGGTACAGGTTGGAATGGCACCGGTTGGCGCGCGCAGTCACTTGAGCGTCGCGATATCGGCGGTAAAACCGGTACCACCAACGACTCAAAAGACACTTGGTATAATGGCTATGGCCCTGGTATCGTCGCCACCGCTTGGGTCGGTTTTGACAATCACAGCCGCAACCTCGGCCGCACGAGCCCCAATGCCAACTTGGGCAAAGAGCAATCGAGCGGCGCTGAAGCCGGCGCGAAGACCGCCCAACCCGCTTGGATTGACTTTATGTCTGTTGCCCTTGCTAACACCGCAGAGCGCGATGAGCCATTGCCAAAAGACATCGTGCGAGTGCGCATCGATCGCGACTCTGGGCTGTTGACCAATAAGTCGGATGCCACCTCGATGTTTGAGTATTTTGTCAAAGGCACCGAGCCAACGGAGTACGTACGCAGTCATCGCCTGGAAAACAGCCTCTACAGCGGCCAAGGCGAGAGCGAGGAGCTATTCTAAGCATTTCGGCTCAACGGCGAATAAAAAAG
>JBFGYW010000177.1:0-5821 GCA_041587235.1 Vibrio sp. | reverse complement strand
TACAGCATCGTGGCCAAGATGCAGCGGGTATTTGTACCATAGAAAGCAATCGTTTTCGTTTGAGAAAGGCGAATGGTTTGGTCAAAGACGTCTTTGAAGCAAAACACATGCAGCGTTTGCAAGGCACGGTGGGCATTGGTCACGTTCGCTACCCAACGGCGGGCAGTTCGAGTGCCTCAGAAGCTCAGCCCTTTTACGTCAACTCGCCTTTCGGCATTACGCTGGCACACAACGGCAACTTAACCAATGCCCATGAAATTCGACAAAAACTGTTTGAAAAAGATCGCCGTCATATCAATACCACGTCGGACTCAGAAGTCCTGTTGAATGTCCTGGCTCACGAGATTGATACCGTGCGCGGTAATGTAACAGCGGAAGATGTTTTTCGCGCCGTGACCAATGTGCACCACACAGTGCGCGGCGCGTATGCTGTGGCATCGATGATTATCGGTCATGGCATGGTGGCGTTTCGCGACCCTAATGGCATTCGCCCATTGTGCCTTGGTAAACGCGAAGAAAACGGCAATGTAGAGTACATGGTGGCGTCTGAATCCGTGGCGTTAGACGCGGTTGGGTTTGATTTCATCCGCGATGTTGCGCCAGGTGAAGCGGTATACATGACGTTCGACGGCCAATTGCACACCAAGCAATGTGCGCACAAGCCATCATTAACACCGTGTATTTTTGAGTTTGTTTACTTTGCACGCCCGGATTCATTCATCGATAAAATTTCGGTTTACAGCGCGCGCATTGAAATGGGTAAGCGTTTGGGTGAGCGTATCAAAGAAGACTTTGACCATCTCGACATCGACGTGGTGATTCCAATCCCTGAAACGTCATGTGATATTGCGTTACAAATTGCTCAAGCGATTGATAAACCGTATCGTCAAGGCTTTGTGAAAAACCGCTATGTCGGTCGTACTTTCATCATGCCGGGTCAGCAGCAACGACGTAAATCCGTTCGTCGTAAACTCAACGCCATTCGCTCTGAGTTTAAAGACAAAAACGTCCTTTTGGTGGATGACTCGATTGTTCGCGGTACAACCTCTGAACAAATTATTGAAATGGCGAGAGACTCTGGGGCGAAAAAAGTCTATATGGTTTCGGCGGCGCCAGAAGTGCGCTTCCCGAATGTCTATGGTATTGATATGCCAAGCGCCAGTGAGTTGATCGCTCACGGTCGCGACAATGACGCTATTTGTCGACAAATTGGCGCCGATGCGTTGATTTATCAGACCATTGAAGATTTGATCAGTGCAGTGAAAGTGGGTAACCCAAGCATTGAAGCCTTTGATGCATCGGTGTTTAACGGCGAATACGTTACCGGTGATATTGACCAAGCTTATTTAGATTTCCTCGAAGATATGCGCAATGATGATGCTAAGGTCGAGCGAGAAATTCAGCAAGATATAGTTAATTTAGAGCTCTATAACGAAGGGGCTTAAAGCGATACGTCTACTCGTGGCCATTCTTTATGCCATTGTTAAAAACACCAGAGCCTCGGCTCTGGTGTTTTTTTGCTTTTACGGAGTCGCTAATGAGTCTAGTGCGATTGAGAGATAATAAAGTCAATAAACAAACGCACTTTGTCTGGTAAGTGGTCTTTGTGATTGTAAATCATATAGACATCTCTTGGGTTGGCACTCCACTCAGGTAACACTTGCACCAATTCCCCACGGCGGATAAAACCGTCAAGCATCACATCTGGCATTAAAGCGATGCCCAAGCCATCGGAGCACGCACTGCGCACCACATTGAGTGCATTGGCCTGAAAGCGCCCTCGGTCAGTGTTGACTACCATATCTCCTGCTTCGTTAGTCAGCGTCCACTTTAGCAAGGGAAACCCTTTTAACAGGGCGTGCTGGTGAAGTTGATCGGCGTGAGTGGGGGTGGGGTTGTGATTGAGGTATTCAGGACTGGCAATGAGTATGTCTTTCACTTCGCCTATTTTACGCGCGATAAGACTGGAATCGCGTTGCGGGCCGACGCGAAAAATCACGTCCCACTCTGTCGGATCTAACTGTTCTGAGTGATTTTCCGTGGTGAGGTCGAGATTGATATCTGGGTAGTGATGCATAAAGGCATTAAACAGCGGCATCAGCATCAATTTGGTCAGATTGTAAGGCGCTGAGAGTTTGATTTTTCCGGTTGCGCCGCGACACTCATCGGTAATTTCTTCTGCAGTGGTGGTCAAGCGTTGCAACAAAGGGGCACAGTCGCGGAAAAAGCGTTCACCGGCTTCGGTCAAGGTCAGTCTTCTGGCGTGGCGATTGAGCAAACGCAAATGCACGGAATCTTCTAAAGCTTGAATGCGTCGCGTAATGGTCGCGACGGGAATCATCGTTTTTCTTGATGTGGCGGTGTAGCTGCCATTTTCGACAACAAGGCGAAATAAGTTGAGATCGTCTAATTTCATCGCGTTTATTCAAATCCATAAATAACAAGTGACTTACTTTGCTCTCAAAGTCCATCTTGTGTCAATAATGAAATCTCATTTTCAATAATGAAAGATTAAATGTGATCTCATTCATATTTAATCTTGTCAATAAGGTGATTTGCGTCTATGTTTTATGCGGAATGAGAGAAATGAATACCATTTGTGCCCATTATTGATAGTTTGTACAATAGTGGTTTTGTAATCTTATTGGCGGATGTAAATATGAATAAAGTGATATCAGCTAAGCTTGATGCCGACATGCGCAGTCAGTCTGAAAAAGCTCATCAAGTTATGATTGTCGATGACGACCCGGTATTTCGCCGTATCACTTCCGCTTTTTTGACCCGCAATGGTTATCGAGTCAGTGAAGCCGAAAATGGCATCGAGGCATTAAAAGCGCTGCGCACTGATGTACCCGATTTGTTGCTTTGCGATCTGGATATGCCGATCCTAAATGGTATTGAACTGGTTGAAGAGTTGGTGTCTCAATATCCTTCTTTGCCTTTGATGGTGATCTCCTCAACATCGGATATGAAAGAAGTCGCTAAGGCGATTCGACTGGGTATCAAAGAGTTTATCGCGAAACCCATCGTCGATTACCAACAGCTGACCGGTGCGATTGAATCAATTATCGATAAAAGCCATGATCTCTATTCACAACAGCCAAGCTTTGGTCATCATTTTTTTCCGCCAGAAACCAGTGAAGAGCGCGTCACAGAAGAGCGCGAATTACACTGGCATTTAAATCAATTGCAAGAAAACCCAGCGCAAGCACGTGATTTATTACGCGCACTCATGCCGGAGCAAGATTCTCGCCAAGGTCATTGGCATTGTTCTTATCGATTATTGCAAACCACAGAAACCCTGCCTTTGGTGTTTGACTATCGCTGGCTAATGAAAGGTCAGTTTGCCTTTTATCTTCTCGATGCCGACACCGAAGGCGATCACGGCGTGGTGAGTGCATTATTAATACGCACATTGTTTGACGACTATCTGCGCAAAGCTGAAATGGGTGGTGTGATCCTCAAAGATTTAGCCAGCCAAGTCGAAGCCGGCATCATTGCCTATCGCTACGCGCCGCCGATCAACGCCTTATTTGGTTTAGCCGATTTTACCACCGGCTTGATACGCTTTTTACCGGCAGGCTTGTCTGGCCTGTGGGATTGCGATCAGCGGCGTCATGTACTGCCAAGCTCAATGAGTTTGGGCAGTAAGGCTTTAGCGACCTTCAATGAAGTCGAATTGCCAATCGGGGACTTGGGGCAATTGATGATGGGCAACACCGGCAAGTCTAATTTCGATTTTACCCTGCGCAGCCGCCGAGTGTGATGGTCCAGCAACCTTGTCACACTTTAAGGTTGGCACAAACTGTGCGCGCAAACGTTTAATCTGGTGTGTTTTTGATTTTCCGCTGCATGGGTTATTGCTGTCAGGGGCAAAAATCTCTAGTATTAGGCGCATGCTGCCCACGGTAAAGTACCGGATTTTATCATTTGCGAACCAACGCAAAGTGGGTATATCTTCCATACCTTGTGATTCAAGCGCGTTTTGTTGAGCAAAGAGTTCGTCCGCGACAGGGCAAAGGGGCTCTTAATTCTGATGCGCCTGCTTCATTCAATAAGTAATTCAAGATTATGACGACAGAAACCATCAATAAAATTAAAGCCAGTATCCAAAGTATTGCCGATTACCCAAAACCGGGCATTATTTTTCGTGACGTGACCAGCTTGCTTGAAGATTCCGAAGCGTATCAAGCTACGATTCAATTGTTAGTCGAAAAATACCAAGCGATGGGCTTTACTAAGGTCGTAGGTACTGAAGCGCGCGGTTTTCTTTTCGGTGCGCCTTTAGCACTTGAATTAGGTGTTGGTTTTGTGCCCGTGCGCAAACCTGGCAAATTGCCGCGCCAAACCATCGCACAATCGTACGAACTTGAATACGGGACCGATACGCTAGAAATTCACACCGATGCGATTAAACCTGGCGATAAAGTGTTGGTGGTTGACGATCTGTTGGCAACCGGTGGCACGATTGAAGCGACAACCAGCTTGATCCGTCAATTGGGCGGCGAAGTTGAGCACGCGGCATTTATTATTAACTTACCTGAGATCGGCGGCCAACAACGATTAGAAAAGTTAGGCTTAAACGTGCATACTCTTTGTGAATTTGACGGACATTAATATTTTCATTCAGGAAGGTGTATGAGTTATCTCGCACTGGCTAGAAAGTGGCGCCCTAAACAGTTTCCACAAGTGGTTGGGCAAGCCCACGTTGTCAAAGCGCTGGAAAATGCGCTCAGCCAAAATCGATTGCATCACGCGTATTTGTTCAGTGGTACCCGCGGAGTGGGCAAAACCACGCTTGGGCGTATTTTGGCCAAGGGATTAAACTGTGAGCAAGGCATCACCGATCAGCCTTGTGGTCAGTGCGACAGTTGCCTAGAAATTGACCAAGGCCGCTTTGTCGATTTATTGGAAATTGATGCGGCTTCACGCACAAAAGTGGAAGATACCCGAGAGTTACTCGACAACGTACAGTACAAACCGACTCGAGGCCGCTTTAAGGTCTATTTAATCGATGAAGTGCACATGCTGTCGCGTCACTCGTTTAACGCTTTGCTAAAGACCTTGGAAGAGCCGCCTGAGTATGTGAAATTTCTCTTGGCGACCACCGATCCGCAAAAGTTGCCGATTACCATTTTATCTCGCTGTTTGCAATTTCATTTAAAGCCGATTCAAGTGGATGAAATTCAGCATCAGCTCGAGTCGGTATTAGACAGTGAAGGTGTTAAGCACGAACACCGTGCGGTGCATTTAATTGCTCAGTCTGCCGATGGCAGTATGCGCGATGCATTGAGCCTCGCGGATCAAGCGATAGCGTTAGGCGGCGGTGAGGTATTGACTGCGCCGGTCATGGACATGTTGGGCAGTATTGATACCGAACACGCGGTGAATTTGATTGAGTCGATCGCGACGAAAAATGTTGCAGACGCTTTATCCACCCTCAATGCTTTGGCAGAACACGGGGTGGATTGGGATGAATTGCTGCAGCAGTTGATCAGTCAATTACACCGTATTGCCATGCATCAAGCGTTGCCAACCACAGATCATTTCGCGGTCAGTGACGCTGAGAAAATCGCTCGTTTGGCACAAGAGCTCAGCCCTCAAGAGATCCAATTGTTCTATCAAATCGCGTTGAAAGGGCGAGAGGATCTTGCCTTAGCGCCCAATGGCCATATGGCGACGGAAATGTTGCTTTTGCGTATGTTGGCCTTTAGACCACAGCCGGCAAGGGTGCATACTTTAGACGACCCTGAGGCATTTGCACTTGACAGCGCAGTAACCCCTGCTGACAATCAAGCACCGCAAGCACCGCAAGCACCGC
>JBFGYW010000176.1:0-5826 GCA_041587235.1 Vibrio sp. | reverse complement strand
CTACTTGGGGTGTCGTTATGTCCCTCGTAGTGTCAGCCCGTTAAATCCCAGCACCGTCAATACAGCGAAGTAACTTTTTATGCGGTGGCCAGAGCCTACTGGCCGCCAATGAACCAAGGATGGAGATATAAATCATGCAGTTAAGTGAGATTGAAGCGGTCATTGAAGACATTCGCCAAGGTAAAATGGTGGTCGTAATGGATGATGAACATCGAGAAAATGAAGGTGATATTCTCATCGCGTCTCAATGCATTACACCAGAAGACATTAATTTCATGATCACTCATGCCAGAGGCTTGGTGTGTCAAACCATGACACAGAAAATGGCAGAGCAACTCGAATTGCCGATGATGGTGAGAGACAATACCGAAGCGTTTGCGACCAATTTTTCCGTCTCTATCGAAGCGGCAAAAGGAGTGACGACCGGGATCTCAACCTATGACCGCGCATTGACCATACGCACGGCGGCGTTATCGACGGCAACCAAAGACGATGTGGTCTCTCCAGGGCATATCTTTCCAGTCATCGCCCAACACGGCGGGGTATTAACGCGTCCGGGCCATACTGAGGCGGGCTGTGATTTGGCGCGTCTTGCTGGGCTGAGTCCGTCTTGTGCGATCATTGAAATAATGAATCAAGATGGCAGCATGGCGCGCCGGCCAGATTTAGAAGTCTTTTGCCAGCAGCATGGTTTAAAGCTGACGACGATAGAAAAACTCATCGAGTACCGCAAAGTTCATGATCCTATGGTCGACATCGCATTGGTTGAGCCATTGACCGAGGTGGCTTAAGTTTGAGTTTAATTGTCATACAAAAACAAAAGCCACGAGTCCAACTAACGGTATCGTGGCTTTTTTGTTATCATTATTGACACATGAACGAGCCTAAAGAGGCGTCGAAAAGGGGTTAAAGCTCTTTTAGGCTGAACTCATCGACGCGCACTTCGGTCTGCTTGCCAATGTCTCCAGACATATCAATGGCACTCTTGTCGCTAATGGCCATGCTCACATAAACGGTAACACTGGTGTTTTGTCCAGAGTTAAAGGTAAGCGCGACTTTTTTAAAGCCCTTTTTGGCGTTGTCTTGCGGCAAGCTCTCTACCATGGCTGGGGTGATGGTCATGTTTTTTATCACACTGCCATTGAGACTTTTTACTCCAAAGGTCGATTGGCTGGGTGATCCCAAGCCTTTTTTATCGTTGTAGTAAAAAGAAAGTTGATATTGGGTATTGGTTTTTAGTCCTTGAATGGTTTGACTTAATGCCGGTTCAGCGCTGAAGTCATCGCTTGAGGAGATAAAGCGCAAGCGCGCTGAGCCTTCACTGCCAAAAGCGGTTACCGATGAACTGCCGACATCACCAAGCCCTGCCGATTTATTAGCGTGTTTCTTCCAAACCTTACTTTTGCCTTTATTACTTCTAAACTCACTCAATTGTGGATCTTGAATCAGGTTATCACCTTTTGCCATCGCGGTAACGGCGGCTGAGGCCGTGGCGGTATTGGTCGCCGCTTGTTGAGACGATGACGTATCGGGGGTGGAATTACAGCCCGCAAGGAAGGCGGCGCAAATGATCGCGATGCTAGTCTGTTTCATAATGACCTCGGTTTTACGTTATGGTTTCTTATTTGTATGATTTATTATTAAAGCCATACCACCTTAATCGGTTTAAATTGCGCTATCAAGGCGCACGTTAAGCATTGAGATCTCGCCCAAAGAAAGGGCATAGGACAAAAATGTGACAAAAATTGGTTAGCAATGCGTTATTTAATTGATAAACAAAGGTATTTTTAAAAACGACCACGAGAGGTTAAATATTGAGCGGGTTGGTGGTTTTTTGTTCGTCGCGTGAGGCTGGCTAATTTTCCTATAAAAATCATAATGTAATCGAAATTTGCTCGCTTTTGTACCAAGCTGCTTGCTTTGTCGTCATTTGAATGAAAATTTGTGATGTGACTCAATTTTTACTGGATTTTTGCTTGGATTTGAGGAATAATCCGCGTCCCTGAGTCGTCCCTATATAGCTTGTTGGTTTTTGTACTGTGTTGCTTCAGAGTTTGTAGTAAAGTGAAAGTGAAGCAGATTTTAAAAAAAATGGATAGATCAGTATTTTAATTGGAAGAGCTTGTGGGACCATCTTTTTATACTTCAATATAGTAGGATCCCAATGCAAGATTCTGTCATTCAATTCAATGAATTAGACTTAAATAACGACATTCTTTCAGCTCTTGATGCGATGGGCTTTGTATCGCCAACGCCAATTCAAGCTGCTGCCATTCCTTTCCTTTTAGAAGGTCGTGACGCATTAGGTAAAGCACAAACGGGTACAGGTAAAACTGCGGCGTTTTCTTTGCCATTACTTAACAAAATCAATTTATCTCAACACAAACCACAAGCCATTGTGATGGCTCCGACGCGCGAATTGGCTATTCAGGTGGCGGCTGAAGTAAAAAACCTCGGCAAAAACATTCGCGGTCTTAAAGTATTAGAAATCTACGGTGGTGCTTCTATCGTCGATCAGATGCGTGCGCTTAAATCAGGTGCTCACATTGTTGTTGGTACCCCAGGTCGTGTGAAAGATTTGATCTCTCGCGATCGTCTACAACTTGACGAATGTCATACCTTCGTTCTTGATGAAGCCGATGAAATGCTCAAAATGGGCTTTGTCGACGACGTGACTTGGATCATGGAGCAAGCACCAGAAACCGCGCAGCGCGTGTTGTTCTCTGCCACGATGCCTCCAATGGTGAAAACCATCGTTGAACGCTTTTTGCGTGACCCGGCGAAAATTGACGTTGCTGGCCAAAACCACACGGTTGACAAAGTCGAGCAGCAGTTCTGGGTTGTAAAAGGCGTCGAGAAAGACGAAGCGATGTCTCGTTTGCTTGAAACTGAAGAGACCGATGCATCTATCGTGTTCGTTCGTACTCGTCAAGATACTGAGCGTTTGGCGGACTGGTTGTGTGCTCGTGGCTTTAAAGCGTCGGCACTGCACGGTGATATTCCTCAATCGTTGCGTGAGCGCACCGTTGATCATATCAAACAAGGCGTGATTGATATCTTGGTTGCGACCGACGTTGTGGCGCGTGGTCTTGATGTACCACGTATTACTCACGTATTTAACTACGACATTCCTTTCGATGTTGAGTCTTACATTCACCGTATTGGCCGTACTGGTCGTGCGGGGCGTAAAGGTAAAGCGATTCTTCTTGTTCGCACTAACCAATTACGTATGCTACGTACTATTGAGCGCGTGACTAAGTCGTCAATGGAAGAAATTCAATTGCCGCACCGTGATAAAGTTGCTGAAGCACGTCTTGCACAACTTGGTGAAACACTGGCTCTAGAAAAAGAGCACAAGTCTTTAGACAAGTTCACCGATCTGGTTAACCAGTTGCAATCGTCTTTAGAGATCGATGCTAATACGCTTGCGGCTATGCTTCTTAAGCGTCAGCAAGGTAAGCGTCCGTTGTTTTACGTTGGCGAAGACCCAATGATCGAAGCGGTTGAGCGCGATAAGCAACGTCGTAAAGAACGTCGTGAAAACGGCCCTCGTAGCAACACGAACCCACAAGATTGGGATACTTACCAGTTGCAAGTTGGTCGTGAGCAAGGCGTTCAGGTTAAAGACATTGTTGGTGCGCTGGCTAACGAACTTGGCCTTGGTAAAGGGTCAATCGGTGCGATTAAACTCAACCCAGAGCACACGTTTGTTCAGTTGCCGAAGAGCCTAAGCTCACAAGCGGCGACGCGTTTGAGCAAGTTGAAAATCCGTCAGAAAGATGTTGGCGCGGTAGTTTGTGATTTCGACGACTTCCGTGAGCCACGTGGTCGCCGCGATAATAACGGTGGTGGTCGTCGTGATGGCGGTCGTCGTGACGGTGGCGGTTACCGCGGCCAACGCGATGGCGGTAATCGTCGCGATGGTGAGCGTCGTTTTGACCGCAACCGCGGTGGTGACAATCGCGGTAATTTCCGCGGAGAGCGTGGTCATTCACGTCGTCGTCCTGCTGACGCTTAATCGTCAATTTAGTGATAAAAACCGAGCCTTGTGCTCGGTTTTTTTATGCCTGACGTTTCGGCTCATGATGGACTCATCTCCATCGACTTGATGGTTTTGGCGCCGGTAAAAGCGCAAAAATTGTGCGAGATCAAATAAAGTTTCTATTATTATTTGATAAAGATTAATTTTAGTTGATGAAATAAAAAATATTTTAATAATGGAAGGTAACGATTAAAGTGAGTTGACTCACTAGACCCATTTAAAAAGGTGACCCTGTATGTCTCAATCTCATGTCCTGGTTCTCAACGCAGGAAGTTCTTCATTAAAGTTTGCCATTGTCGATGCTCAAAGTGGCGAAGAGACTCTGAGCGGAATTGCGGAAAAGCTTGGGTTAACCAACGCTGAAATCAGTTGGAAATATCAATCTGAAAAGCATTCAGAGAGCCTAAGCGCCGAAGGCAATCCTCACGACATTGCGATGCAAAGAATCGTCGCGTTATTGCAAGACTTGCAGCTTAATGACGATTTTGTCGCCATAGGGCATCGCGTTGTGGCTGGCGGGGAAAGTTTTAAGCAAACCGTCGCTGTCGATGAGGCTGTGATTGAAGAGATTGAAGCGCTTGCTGAGTTGGCGCCTTTACACAATAAAGCCAACGCGCTTGCCATTCGCGCCGCCGTGAAAGCCTACCCCATGTTGCCTCAGTTTGCGGTCTTTGATACCGCTTATCATCAAACCATGCCGGAAAAAGCGTTTATTTATGCGCTGCCGTATGAGTTGTATAAAAAAGAGAAAGTTCGCCGTTACGGCGCACACGGCACCAGTCATTTCTATGTCGCGCAACAAGCGGCACAGCAATTGGGCAAACCCCTTAGCGATCTCAATGCCATTACGGTTCACCTTGGCAATGGCGCGTCAATCAGTGCGATTAAACACGGGCAAAGCGTCGATACCAGCATGGGGTTAACGCCGTTGGCCGGTTTGATGATGGGGACGCGTTGCGGTGATATTGATCCGAGTGTGATTGAGTTTTTATTGACCAAAGGGTGGTCGAAAGAGGCGCTGTTTGAAACGCTGAATAAAAAGTCGGGCTTTTTAGGCGTGTCTGGCGTGTCGTCTGATGCGAGAGAAATTATGGAGGCCGTTGAGCAAGGCCATGCGGGGGCAACGCTGGCGTTTGAGGTGTTTACCTATCGAGTGGCCAAATACATTGCTTCTTATCTCGTGCCATTAGATCGTTTAGACGCGGTGATCTTTACCGGTGGGATTGGCGAGAACTCGTTGCCGATCCGCCGTGAGATCTTAAACAACCTTAAAATTTTGGGTTTTGTTGAGGATGCGCAAGGCAATGAAGCGGCTCGTTTTGGTCAAGCGGGGCAAATCGGTTATTCAACTATTTTTGATGCGCCGGTGTTTGTCATCCCAACCAATGAAGAGTTGGTGATCGCCCAGCAGTCGGTAGCTCTGTTGTAATTGATATAAAAAAAACAGTGAAAAGCGAGCTTGGCGCTCGCTTTTTTGTTTTTTATGGGCTTAGGTTTATTAGGTTTATACTGACTTTTTGATGTCCCAAAGCTTCTGATAACCAGCGAACTGAAGATCTAGATAGTACACTAATAGACCAAGTTAATCTAATCTGTACTTTGGTCACTTATTCGGAATATCTCCGTTGTTCTACCCCGAAACTCTAACCGCTTAACAAAACAAACAGGTTGATATCTATTGAGTTTCATAATGAATGCAAGCAAGATAGACGTCGTGCAAAGACGGAAAAAACCGCCTGTAGAGCGTTATATTTTTTATTGAGTAAATGAGATGTATTTGAATT
>JBFGYW010000175.1:0-5844 GCA_041587235.1 Vibrio sp. | reverse complement strand
GTAGACAAACGCCGGGGTGGTTTGCATCGCATCTAATATCGGACGAATAAAGCGCGCCGCATTTTGGCTACGGGCTAACCAAATTCCCATTGGTATCCCTATTAGTAAACAGAAAAAGACCGACGTTAATACCAGTGCCAAGGTGACCATGGCTTCGGACCAAGCACCGATCAAGCCGATCACAATCAGTGAAATTAAAGAGGAAAACCCCAGCTTAGGTCCGGATAATTGCCATACGATCAAAAAGAGTAGCAGCAACATGAACGGCGCTGGAGTGGACACTAACGCGGTTTGAAACGAGCTCAAAATCAAGTCAATCGGTACTCGAATGGTTTGAAAAATCGGGCGTCCGTGATCAACGAGCCAGTTCAAGCCAGTTTCTACCCAATGATCGAAAGGCAAAATGGCATCTTGAAACGGGTGTAACCAATCGAAGTGTGTCGGCTCTGGGGTTGAGTTTTGTAGCCACGACGTTTGCGCTGCGGTATCTGCTGCACTGGCACTGGATGACCAAGCATCGTTTGACGTATTACTGGCCGTGTTAGACCAGGCGTTTGCACTGGTCGCTGCTGAATCTGCGGTTTCGGTAGCCATAATTAGTCCCTATCTAGCGTTTGAAGAAGGCGAGATTTGGTGATCACACCGTGGTATTGCCCGTCGTTATCAACAACTGGAACCGCGTAAGGCACTTCGGCCACTTGGCTGATAAGGTCGCTCACCGGCGTATCAGGTGTGATGGTGGTGATGTTGTTGATCAGGGCTGAGGCCAAAGGGCGCTGCTCTTTTTGCGCGGCGGTTAAACTCTCAACAGAGACAATGCCGGAGAAGCGATGATTTTTTTCAACCACGATGCCAAATTCTCGATCGTTATCGAGCAGGAGCTGCATGGCCGCAGAAGGGCCATCGTTATCGTGTTTTTTAAACACCGCTGCCGGTTGTTTACGGGCAATATCTTTAGCGCTAAAGACGCTAGCGAGATTCACACCCCTAAAGAAAGAACGAACATAGTCATTGGCAGGTGAGTGAAGAATTTCATCTGGAGTACCGACTTGAACAACAACACCGTCTTGCATAATGGCAATGCGATCGCCAATGCGCATGGCTTCATCGAGATCGTGAGAAATAAAGACAATGGTTCTTTGATCGTCGTTTTGCAGTCGAATTAATTCGTCTTGCATTTCGGTTCGAATTAAGGGATCCAGTGCGGAAAACGCTTCATCCATTAACAAGATATCAGGGTCGTTCGCCAAGGCTCGAGCAAGGCCAACGCGTTGTTTCATCCCACCCGACAACTCGTCTGGGTAAGAGTCACCTTGCGCTTCGAGCCCAACACGCTCAAGCGCCGATTGTGCGGCAGATTCGCGTTGAGATTTTTCCACGCCACTTAATTCAAGACCAAAGGCGGCGTTTTCAGTCACGGTCATGTGTGGCATTAAAGCAAAGTTTTGAAACACCATTGAGATATGCTGACGTCGAACCGCTCTTAGTTCACTGTCACTGATATTGGCGATATTACGGCCTTTGAATAACACGTCACCACGAGTCGGCTCAATTAAGCGGTTGAGAAGGCGGACTAAGGTCGATTTACCCGAGCCAGAAAGCCCCATGATGACAAAAATTTCTCCCTCATTGATAGACAGGGAAACGTCTTTGACACCGACGGTTAAACCGGTTTGGGCGAAAATCTCATCTTTGTCGAGCCCTTTTTCCAACAGGGGGAAGGCGTCATCAGGTGAGGAGCCAAAAACCTTGTATAGGTTTCGTACTTCCAACATGGTTTCCATGATTAGATATCCTTGATAATTTGATTTAATCGTTAGATTTTTAATCTCATATGCATTGAACTCTAAACATTTATTGGGGCATTTTCAAGTTGCTTTGTGGTGAATTGTTGAGATTTTTACGCTAAGCTTTTGTATGTAAAGTGATTAAATTTTTATTTGTCACTGACTTTGGTTTAGTGATGTAAACATTAGTATTGTAATTAAGGCTTAAGTGGTTGCATAACAATATTCGCTGTCATTTTTTATTCAAAAAAGGTATAAGAGATTGAGTAGACAAAGTTTTTTAGTTTAGGCTTATGAAAAGCGTTCGCTGGTAAAGGTCACACGACAGGTGTGCTGGCAACCATGCTGGCAACCAAAAGGCATGTTTTTCGTTGGGTTAAAACGCTTAATTGTCCAAGGAGGGGGGATTATGTGTCGTTGGTTAGCGTATCAAGGTGAGCCGGTTTATCTAGAGACCTTGATTTATCAACCGGAGTTTTCATTAATACAGCAAAGCCTTTGTGCTCGTAAAGGCGTCACACGTGTCAATGCCGATGGCTTTGGTATTGGTTGGTATTCAAAGCGGTTAACCCCCGGTGTTTTTCACGAAGTCATGCCGGCTTGGAGCGACGATAATTTGCGCTCTTTAGCTCATCACCTATCGTCACATCGTTTTATGGCCCATGTGCGCGCCTCTACCGGAACGCAGGTCTCTCGTGCTAACTGTCATCCGTTTGTGGTTGACCATTGGATGTTTATCCACAATGGTCAAATCGGTGAATACGAAAGCTTGCGTTATTCACTAGAGAGGAAACTGACCGAGCCGTGGTATCGTCATCGCAGTGGCACGACAGACAGCGAATTGATTTTCTTATTGATGTTACAAAATGGTTTGCAAAATAACCCAGTGTCAGCGATAGAGAAAACACTTGAAGAGATCCTGGTTATTATCGAGAGCAAGCAGATCGAAAGCCCCTTTAAAGCATCGATGTGCCTATCTGATGGCGAGCAAATTTGGGTTGTCAGGTACAGCTCTGATGGCCATGCTCCGACTGTATTTTGGCAACAAACAGGGCAAAATGTGGTGTTTTCATCAGAACCGTTATCCAGTGAAGGCAAGTGGCGACTTATTAATGAGCACAGTGTGATACAGGTCAAAAAAGACCAAATCTTATCAACGCCATTAACCGTTCGTGTGATTCACTGACCTTGGCACTCACCTTTCTCGTCGTGAAGGTGGGCGCTTACCTAGTGGAGTGAGACTGGGCCATCACACCACGCAGTTTGCTCATCATAGTGTCGAAATAGGGATTGTAGGTTAAGCGGGCATGGTTTTTATTGCCCTCTTTATAACCCCAAGCGCTGTACCAAACAGGCTGACCTTTCTGGCATGCGCTAGTTTGTGCTTCTGTCTGACCGTTATTGCACACTTTGATCGAACCTTGGACACCATAATAGGGGTTTTGTGGTGAAAACATAATCCCCATGTGTGAGCCGGTGGAGATTTTTTGCTCACTGATTGGCATCGGTAATAAAAAGGCGCGATAGTCCTTAGGCAAGTGCTCGCCTTGCCACAACAGCACACTCTTTGGGTGAGTGAAGTGTTGCTTAAACATGTCAGCGATTTGCTCGGTGTCTAAAATACTGTCGTGTTCCGCCAGTACCATTAAGGTGGGTTTATCATAGTCGTGACGTTCTAATTGACGCACGACATTGACCGAGGTTCGGTAGTACAAGTACGCACCATGAGTGGGTAAAGAGTTATAGCGCAATGGGTTATTTTCAGGGTCTTTATCCGCCCAAGGCATAATGTATTGAGCTAATCCCGAGTACTGAATCAGTGACGATCTGGAATGAAAAGCCGGCGAAAAGAGCAAAAGACCCGCGACATCAGGGTGTTGGAAAGCGGCTTTAGTCACTAGGTTCGCCCCGGTTGAATAGCCGCCCAGCCACAGCTGATTGACTTGTTTGGCAAATTGCTCAACGTGAAAGTTGACCATCGTTTGCCAATCGCCTGGATTGGGCAGCATTAAGTCTGCCGGTCGGGTGCCGTGACCTGGTAACAGCAGGGCGCGAACTGTGTAACCCTGCTCGACTAAACGCTTGGCAATGTCGTGAAATGAATAAGGCGAATCGCCCAAGCCATGGACCAGTAATACTCCTTTGCCGTTATCTTGCTCAGGGCTCGGGTGCCATTCAAACGGGCTGTTGAGTTTTACTTCACTGTCTTTGTCATCGGTCAAAAAAGCACGTGAGGTGTTAAGCCAACGTTGAGTGTTATTGACGTATTGCGAGAACGGCGTGATATGCCATTCCGGCAGCGCTTGATTGGGTTGGTAGCTCAGCGGATAGTCAGTGCCAGAAGCAGGGGAGCAGGCAACGAGTACGCTGCCTGCTATCAATAAGAACATGGTTGCCTTAAGGCGAGAAACGAACATTAGTGGCCTTTTTTGGTTTCAACTTTTTCAAACTCACCATCAATTACTCGGTGCGATTCTCCATCACGAGAATGACGCTGAGTGTTTTGCGAAAACGAGGCGAATTTAACATTGCGCTTTTTGCCTGTGATTAAGGCGAGTAGTGCCAGTGGAATGAACAAAAGCAAACCAAACGCCACGGCGAGGATGCCCATGACTAGGCCGAAAATAGACAGTATTAGTCGTTGCATACAATCTCCACAGTAATTAAGTCTTACATTGTAGCGCAATTGGACCGCGCGACCCAGAGTGAATTCTGTACAGTTACATTTCTTTGCACAAAAGCAGAGAAAAAAATTCAACCTGTGGCACAGAAATGATCGAGAATAAAGAAAAAATGGTCAAGCAAGGGATAATCTGTTGTGCTTTACACTCTAAGGACTGTCTGCCATTTGTTATTCGCCCCCAAAAATGGCACAAGATAATGGGGAATTAGGTAGGATTTTTATGATTAAACTCGCCATCATTGGCACTAATTGGATCTCCAAGCAGTTTGTTGAAGCGGCCATAGCGACCGAAGACTATCAACTGACTGCGGTTTACTCTCGTCAATTAGAACAAGCGCAACGCTTTGGTACTCCTTTTCAAGCCGCTCGTTTTTATGATGATTTACAACAGCTTGCGTCTGACCCACAAGTGGATGCGGTGTATATTGCCAGCCCCAACGTCTTACACGCTGAGCAAGCGATACAAATGATGTCAGCAGGCAAGCATGTCATTTGTGAAAAACCGATTGCCTCACATTATCAATTGGCGCAGAAAATGTTTCAGGTCGCAGAGCAAAATAATGTCGTGTTATTTGAGGCTTTTACGGCGGCTTATACGCCAAACTTTCAGGTCGTCAAAGAACAACTCGAGTCGATCTCGCCAGTTCGCAATGCCTTGATCAGCTATTGCCAATACTCTTCTCGCTATCAAAAATACCTCGATGGTGAAAATCCCAATACTTTTAATCCGCAATTTAGTAATGGTTCGATTATGGACATCGGCTTTTATTGTATTGCCAGTGCGGTCGCACTGTTTGGTGAGCCAAAATCAGTCCAAGCCAGTGCGCAACTCTTGCCTTCTGGGGTTGATGGTGCTGGCAGTGTGATTCTCGGTTATGAGGGGTTTGTCGTGACGGTGTTACACTCTAAGATAAGCCAATCCTTCATACCGAGTGAGATTCAAGGTGAAAAAGGCAGTTTGTTGATTCCCATGATCTCAGTAGGTCAAGGGGTCGAGAAAAAGACTCTGGATGGCAAGGTGCAGGATTTGACCGTCAAGCAAATCGACAATCATATGTTTTATGAAGCACAAGCGTTTGCCGAGCAAGTGGCCGACGGTAAGATGGATAGCGATGCAACCCAGCGTAGTTTAATTGTCGCCAAAGTGATCACGGAAGTGCGCAGGCAAACCGGTGTCATCTTTCCGGCTGATACGGATATGGATATCGAATTCTGAGCCTGTTTGCACAGCTTTATATCAAAATTATGATAAAGTAAGACAAAAGGGTCATGATAAAACACTAAAAAGGGGCTTCGATGCCCCTTTTTAGTGTCTTTGCATTAGCTTAATTTAGCGACGATTGGCGATTTTAGCGATAACCCGTCGAAATAGCC
>JBFGYW010000174.1:0-6016 GCA_041587235.1 Vibrio sp. | reverse complement strand
CGCCACGTCTTGCTCGACGGGCTTGCCCTCAAGAAAGTCATCAATTTGATCGTAAGTTAGGTTAAGGGCGGCTTCATCGGCTTTTTGCGGAGTCAGATCTTCGAGATCCGCAGTAGGTGTTTTTTTCACTAACACCTCTGGCGCGCCTAAAGTAGCGGCCACTTGGCGCACTTGGCGTTTACTCAAACCAAACAAAGGAGCAAGGTCACAAGCGCCATCGCCAAACTTAGTGTAAAAACCGGTGATGTTCTCTGCAGAATGATCCGTCCCTAAGACTAAACCGCCAACGAGACCGGCGATTTCGTATTGAGCAATCATACGGGCGCGCGCTTTGACATTGCCTTTGACAAAGTCCAGTTTGCCTTGGTCACTGGGCAATAAAGGCGTGTCTTGCAATGCGTCTTGAGCACTTTGATGAAGCCCGTCGACACCTGGCTTAATATTGACGGCAACCGAATGAGAAGGCTGAATGAAGCTCAACGCTAACTGGGCTTCGTCTTCATCTTTTTGTTCGCCATAAGGCAAGCGCACCGCGATAAATTGATAGCCACCGCCACTCTCTTGGTTGAGCTCATCAACGGCCAATTGGGCTAGGCGACCACAGGTTGTCGAGTCGATGCCACCACTAATACCAAGAATAAGAGATTTGCTACCCGCAGCCTGAAGCGTTTTCTTTATGAAAGCGACGCGGCGTTCAATTTCAAAGTCAGCATCAATTGAGGGTAAAACACGCATCTCATCTCGAATTTCTTGTTCCATTCTACATTCCTTTTTCTGCAAGCCTGGTTAATCTGATAGTATCATACCTCAATAATATCACTAGAAAACTTCCTTGAAAGGGGAAAGCGAAGCAGATGAAAAAAATCGCCGTTTTTGGCAGTGCCTTTAACCCGCCGACACTGGGCCACAAGGATGTCATAGAGTCGTTAAGCCACTTTGATCGCGTATTACTGGAGCCGAGTATTGCGCATGCTTGGGGCAAAGATATGCTCGATTACGCCACTCGCTGTGTATTGGTCGATGCGTTTATGCGCGATCTCAATGCCACGAATGTCGAGTGTTTGCGTTTAGAGTCACAGCTCTATCAAGCCTCTGAAAGTGTGACAACTTTCCAATTGTTAGAGAAAATTCAAGATTTGTATCCCAGTGCCGATATAACTTTCGTGATTGGTCCGGATAATTTGTTAAAGTTTGCCAAGTTTTATCGTGCCAATGACATCTTAGCACGTTGGTCTGTTATGGCTTGTCCTGAACGTGTGGCGGTAAGAAGCAGCATCATTCGTCAACGCTTGTCCGACGGGCAACCGATTGGCGATTTAACGACGCCACGAGTGGCTGAGGTTATTGAGCAACAAAAACTGTTTGGTTCGCTTTTCTCTTAGGTTGAGTATTATGCAAAAAATCGTTCACATAATTTTCCTCGCGGTCTTGGTCGTGTCTGGGTTAAATGTCGCTTCGGCAAGTTGTGTGACCGAGCCTTCGGTTGTGATCGATGCCAATAAATATCAACAAGAATGGTGCAATACCCTCAACTACAATTTAGGCGTAGTGGCCGATGTCGCTTTGCCTTGGTTAGAGACGGAAGAAAAAAATAACTACTGGGCTTCTTGGTGGATGAACGAAGATCAAGCGCCGATCATTAGCCAGAGTATCGACGATAGCTACCTAGGCTTAGGCTTATGGGTTCCCGATGAGTTCAAAGAAATGGAAAGTGAAATGACCACGGCAGAGTGGTTGCTAAATCAAGGGGTACAATTGAGTTTAGGCCTTGGCGATCCGAGCGAAGGAGAGGCTCGTTGGCGTTTGGATTACCGTTGGCATCAAGAGACCCTCAAGGACATTCAATTGCAAGTTGCGTGGCCATTTTAACCATTTCCGACTGCGCTAGTGTACGGCCACCATTTTGTTATTTTTACCTATCAATCATTTGGGTATGTTACTTGGACGGACGCTGTGCCCAATCTTTGTGCTGTCTTAATCGAAAACGTCTTATGAGCCTATTGGCGTTGTGAAATATCGATTGGGTCGGTACGCTTTACTCAAACCAAGGATGGATAATGTCGGCTAATGTTTGCGACAGATGTGGAAAAAGCGCCTCTTTGATTTGTGCATCTTTAAGGCCTGAGAGCTGTTGTCGTCTGGCTTCTCGTACGCGAATGGCAAACAATAAGGCTTCAACCCCTTTCTGATCAGACGCCTCTAAAGGCCAAACTTGTTCAGGTCGCCTAACCGTATTGCTGGCTAGGTCATGACGTTGCCAATTTTGTACGATCTCACTTAACGGGGAGGTATTAAGCACAGGGGTGAACAAAGTGGCTTCGTTTTTGACCACGTTGAGCAGATCATTGAGCATGGCTACGTATTTGGGCTCACCAAGGTTTTGTAATTGCTTGGCTTTATTCAATAGTGCTGTCAATAAAGCAGAAGCCGTGAAGTGGCCAGCTTGGCGGGGAAACGACGCGCGCACACGCAGAGAAAAACTCACCTGATGGACTTCTGTACCCGGTAACAGGGTCATACTGTGTAAACACGATTGAGGTATCCAAAAACCTTGCCCAGGTTCAATGGTATAGTCTAAACGCCCTATACGCACTAGCACCAAGCCAGAGGTTGGCAAGAGCAATTGATGTTTTAGCGCCGGTTTTCTTGGGGTAATAATGAGCCGTGATGGCGTTTGGTAGTGGTATTCAATAGCAATGTTCATGAGACTGACCTTGGTAAGAGTGCGTTAGGGTAACGTGTTGCGCCACGCTTGCCAAGAGGGGAGGCCGTTTAGCCGCTGTATAGGCCATTTTCAGGCTTGTGTCCGCACTAAAATCGGGTTGAAGTCTGTATTGGCCGTGAAAGGTATTGACATGTTATCGAATACCTTCAGAATATGGCTCCAATTTAATGCCAATCCTTGTAAAATAAGGCCTGTGAATGCATTGTGTATTTGTATTGACGGCCGATGAGCATCGCGAAAAACTATGACCAACATGACAGACCCCTTTGCAGATATTCGTCCCTATAACGATGATGAAATTCCTGCTGCCATTGATCGATTGATCAATGACGACGATTTCTTACGCGCCATTATCGATCACCGTTATCAGCAAAAGTCGCTGTGGTTTCGTCGTTGTATTGTGCCTGTCTTGCGTTTGTATTTAAAAATGAAATGGCGCAAGTTAGATTCGGTTGCGGCTATCCAGCAAGAAGTCAAGAAATTCCTCGAGCACACCCTAGAGCAAACCACCGATGGCGTAGAATATCGAGGTTTGGAAAAGCTAGACAAAGAACAATCGTATCTGTTCATTTCTAATCATCGCGACATTGCGATGGACCCAGCCTTAGTCAATTATGGCTTGCATACCCATCAACACCAGACCGTGCGTATTGCCATTGGCGATAACTTGTTGAGAATGCCTTGTGCCACTGAGCTGATGAAGTTAAATAAGAGCTTTATTGTTAAACGCTCACTCAAGGCACCAAGAGAAATGATGAAGGCGCTGGCACAATTGTCCGCTTACATTAAGCACTCTTTAGAAACCAACAATTCTATTTGGATCGCGCAAAGAGAAGGCAGAGCAAAAGACGGTAACGATTTTACCGATCCGGCGATTTTGAAAATGTTCCACGTTGAAGGCCGTAAGCGCAAACAGTCCTTTGCTGACTACATGAAACAGCTCAAGATTGTTCCGGTATCAATTTCTTATGAAAACGACCCGTGTGATTTATCGAAGGCCAACGAATTGTACGCCAAATCCGAGCTCGGCAATTACGAAAAAAGCGAGTTTGAAGATATCGAGAGCATTATCAAAGGCATCACGGGTTACAAAGGCAAAGTGGTGGTGTCATTTGGCGATGTCATCGAGCAGGACTTTGAGACTCCAGAGGTGTTGGCAGCAGAAATCGATCGTCAAATTCACCTTAACTACCATCTCTTCCCGATCAACTTGTTGGCCTCAGGACAACAAAGCGACGCAATCAGCCAAGAAACTTGTCAGCGCTTTGCCGATAAACTTAAAGCGTTACCAGAAGGGGCTCAGCAGTATCTGGTCGCCAGTTATGCCAATCCGGTCAACAATACCCCTGAATAATCCCCATCAAAATGACATGATGACATTAAGGGGCGACCGCGCCTCCTAATGTCAATGTGGTTGGCCAAGTGGTAATCCGGTTACCACCCAAGTAAATATTGCCATCGACGGTCATGGTGTTCGGTAAGGCGGTCAATTTTGAGCCGCCAATATACAAATTTCCCATCACGTGGATGCCCTCGGGCAACGCCTCAATTTGACTTCCCACTAAACTTAAATCGCCTTTCACTACCCAACGATTTGGCAAGGAGACCAGCGGGGTGTGAGAGAGGTTAATATAGCCTCCTACTTTAACACCCATCGGCCAAGTCTTGATCTGTGAATAACTGAGATCGGCAAAGCCATAAATGACCGTACCCGGCGCCAGTTGGTTTAAGGCGCTGTGCGACGCGTTGAAATATCCATTAATACTGACCCCTGGTGGAATGCGTTCAATTTGCGTGCGGGAGATGTTGAGGTTGCCTTTTATGTTTAGGCCGCTGGGCAAGCTGGTGAAGGCCTTTTGCGTCAGGTTGAGGTTGCCATAGCTGTCGAGGAAATTGAGCACGTCGTTGTGCTCAAGCGTAATGGCTTGAGCAGAGAAAGCGAGTAAAGGTAAGTAAAAGTAACGAAGTGACATCGCGCATTACAAGCAAAAAAGAGCGTTTACTTTACTGCAGATCCCCGCAGATCACTAGTGACAAACGAGGATTATTGCTCGCACGTCACAAAACCCTGTGAATGCGATGTCAGGCAGTTGATAAAAAAATATTGTTGAATTAAGCCGTTTGGGCGACTTGCCTGATCTTCAGTTCAAAAATCAGCTTCTCAACACTGACGGGAAACGAAAACTGCATGGTGGCTTTGGTGCTTTGCGCGTCAGTGCGAGCAATGTTTATCTCGACGTCTGAACTGACAGATTGCGCGATTTGACGGTAAACAGCGATTTTCTCTTCTAAGCCAGTATGAGAAACGGCATCAATATTGAGACTGACCGATTCATCACCTTCACGGATAATGTAGCCAATTTCACCGGCACAGCCACAGGCTTCGCAAACGTTATTACATTCATTGCTCATCGTTGATTACCTCATAATGGGATGATGAGACAATCATAAAGTAATCAAAGTAACGCGTTATGATTTAAATCAAAAAGTAAACAGAATTCAATCCTGTTTGATGTGATAAGCTTGGCACTTTACTTACCGTACAATTGATGGAAATGACAATACAGTATGTGATCCCATTCATGATTTTCTACTAAAAAATTAACTTATTACGGCATTTATCGCTTTGTACTTGCAGCTGGAAATAAATTATAAGACCATTAATTATCTGATTAACAAGAAGTTTAACCAAATGTTGTCCGGTTTAACTTCTGTTTATCGGTCGAATTATTCTCCTGAGATCTCAAGGGCTATAGCTTGTCGATCTCTTAATGATTAAGTGCGAAAGACTTCACTGTTCGGAAATGTTGATAATATGCCCAAACGCAGTAAACAAGAAACCAATGAAACGATAAATACCATCAAGGCGGCGGTATTAGAGCAGCTACTGACATTGGGCTATGAAGACATGTCCTACTCGTCTTTGAGTCGGCAAACTGGGATTTCTCGCACAGGCATTTGTCATCACTTTCCTAAAAAAATCAACTTTACCGACGGTCTAGATGTCATCTTAATGGAGCGACTGTTGTCTCATCTCGACAGCGACTCGGGGATTGAAGCCTTTGAACGTAGTTGGATGTCTGCGCTGAAAGTGAGCGAGTTTACGACTATCTTACACATTGTTTTTTATCACCTGTTTGCCAAGCAGGGGTCGAGAGATTTTGCCTCTAAATGCATCGATTATTTGTTCACGCAAATGCAAATTCGCTTGTGTTTGCAAAGTGATCAAGCGCTCAAGATGTTGCTCGGTCATTCGATTGTTAACCTATGCCGTTAAACGACAGCGCCTTT
>JBFGYW010000173.1:0-6080 GCA_041587235.1 Vibrio sp. | reverse complement strand
GCATGAGCGGAAGATGGTTGTTGGTGAAAATTCGTTAACGTGATAACAAAACTTTCAATGTGCGTTTGTGGATGGTAAGGAAATAAGGTTTTTATCTGCATTCCCGCTTCGTCGACGACCCAGTGACGACAATGATCGTCATCACTTTGGGCTAAAAATGCCGAGAAGGAAGTATTAAGACCATTGGCAATTTTCCACAAGGTCGCAATAGTGGGAATCGATTCTAAGCGTTCAATTTGCCCAAGCATGGCTTTGGAGACACCGGTGCGTTGCGCGGTGGCGGCTAAACTCAACCCTTGTTTTTCTCTGGTTTTTTTTAAATGACGGGCAATGGCGTGAATCAATACCTGGCTTGATGCGTGTTTTTTCATTTGGCTTTCGTTGTGCGTTATAACGTCCGGTGCTATAGTTTGCGTCATCTCGCATATAATTACAATATCGTGTTTAGGGGAGAGTTGTGAGTCATTCATGGAAGTTAAGTCATTTTTTTGCCGGTTTTTCTGCTGTATTGGTCGGATACACCAGTTCTGTTGTTATTGTGATGCAAGCGGCCTTGGCGGCAGGCGCCAACCCAGAGCAAGTTGAAAGTTGGCTATTGGTCCTCGGTCTGATAATGGGCGTGTCTTCGATTGGTTTTTCTTGGTGGTATAAAGTGCCAATATTGACGGCATGGTCGACACCAGGTGCTGCATTTCTCGTCGCCAATGCCGGAAATTACTCACTTCATCAGGTCATTGGTGCGTGTTTGTTTGCTGGGGTATTAACGGTAATCAGCGGTTTTATACGCCCTTTACATCATTGGCTGCAAAACTTGCCAGCCTCGCTATCAACGGCGATGTTAGCGGCGATTTTGTTGCCTTTTTGTATTAAGGGTTTTTCTGCCGCATCTCAATACAGCGACTTATTTTTGATCTTATTGGTGACATATTTCGCCATTAAAGCTGTCTTGCCCAAGTACACCATGGCAAGCTTGTTGTTAGTGACGCTTATCTATGCCTTGTTTAATCACTTTTTTGACCAACCTATCCAATTAACGTTCTCAACCTGGCAATGGATGACACCGACATTTGATGGTTTGGCGATATTAAATCTAGCGCTTCCTTTGTATTTATTGACGATGTTGTCACAAAACTTGCCTGGCATTGCAATGGTACGTCAATATCACTTTTCATTGCCGGTTAAACCCGTTTTTGTGAGCATGGGGCTGTTAAATACAACAACGGCCAGTTTGGGCGGCTTTAGTATTAACCTAGCGGCGATATCGGCAGCGCTTTGTTTAAATGAAGATGTTGATAAAGAAGCTTCACAGCGTTATCGCTCGGCCATTTGGGCGGGGGTGTTTTACTTATTTGCAGGGGTATTTGCGACCACGGTCGTCAGTATTTTTACCCAATTACCGCAAGGTGTGACCGTCATGTTGGCGAGTTTTGCTCTATTGGGAACACTGATGATGTGCTTGAGCCAGGCTTTTCAACACCAAGACTATCGCGAAGCGGCTTTGGTGACATTTTTAGTAATTTTATCGGGTGTTAATGTTGCTGGTGTCAGCGCGACTTTATGGGGGTTGATCGCTGGCGGGTTAGTGTTACAAGCGTCGAAGTGGAAAAAGCGATAATCAAACCAAGGTGTTATATAGTGCTTTGCCCAGAAAGCGGGAATTGAACAAAGCACTGAGTTGGTATACTTAAGTTATGAGCAAACTTAAGATATTGCAAGGCTAAGGTCTAGCGCTTGCTTTTATCGCCACCTTGGCGCCTGTTTTTGGGGACGTAATCCAGGATCGAAATAGGTACCGGTTTGCGAGGCATAAAGCCATCGATTTCACGGCGTTCTATCAAATGCCCTAAACGACTTTCAATCATGCATAGATTCTTGAAATTGTCTTTTGATACTAGGGAAATGGCTTCACCGGCTGCACCCGCTCGGCCGGTTCGGCCGATGCGGTGAACATACTCATCGGCTGGGTAAGGCAAGTCGTAATTAACGACGCGTGGGAGTTCGGAAATATCAATCCCGCGTGCACCCACTCCGGTTGCGATGAGGAAATCAAGCTTACCTTGTTTAAAATCACTGAGCAGTTGTTCTCTAATGGCTTGACTACGACCGCTGTGGAACGCTTCGGCGTGGATGCCCCTTTTGCCTAGTTGCTCTGCTAACTTTGCCGCTCCGTGTTTTGTTTCAATAAAAATCAAGGTTTGTTGCCAATGATTTTCTTTAATTAAGTGTGCAAGCAGGGACGACTTTTGATCTTTGTCTACCGCAATAAGCCATTGCTCGATGTTGCTCTTGGAGGCTTGATGTTTGGCGATAGAAATTTCTTTTGCGTTGTCAATGGCCGTTTTCGCTAACTCTCTTACCGGCCGAGATAGTGTCGCCGAAAATAATAAGCATTGTGCATCTTGTGGGATTCGTTCAAGGACGGTATTAATTTTATCGATAAAGCCCATGTCCAGCATTTTGTCAGCTTCATCAAGGACCATGACTTCAATTTCGTCAAAGTGAATCGCTCTTTGGGTATACAAGTCAAGCAACCGGCCTGGTGTAGCGACAACAATATCAACTCCGTCAATCAGAGCTTGTTTTTGTGGTTTGTCATCGACACCACCAAAAATAGCTAAGGTTTTTAAGGGTAAGTGTTGACTTAGTGCTTGAGTGTGTTCGGCAACTTGTATAGCTAGTTCACGGGTAGGGGTTATAATCAAGGCACGTGCGCGTTTTTTTCGTGTCGTTATTCCTTGGGCTAAACGCTCTAATATAGGCAGTGCGAAACTGGCGGTTTTTCCAGTTCCTGTTTGCGCGGCGGCAATAAGATTGTCGCCGTTGTTGATCATTGGGATCGCTTGGCGTTGAATCGGCGTTGGAGTTGTGTAGTTGAGTTCTGCGATGGCTTGTAAAAGTTCAGCGCGAAGCCCAAGGGTAGAAAAAGACATGATAGACCTAAACGTAAAAGTGGATGAGGCTCAAGTTGAGTTAGGGGCTACCTCAACGTTTGAGAGTTTAAGTCTAACATGCTTACCGCTGTAGGCGTAATTTAATTCACCGTGACTCGTATGGTTATATGCGATGTCTATTTATCGACTCGGTCTTGGTAATTGGTTGATAATATCTTGGGTTTCTAGTTTGATACGTTGAGCCATCTCCTCTTGTCCTGAGTTGACAAGTGCATCTATCATACTGGTGGAATAACAAGAAATTAATGCAATGGTCGTCTCGGTATCAAAATGACCCTGCTTTTGCTCAAGATGTTTTAAGCGGCTGAAGTTATGTAATGAGCTAATTAAAGGTTCGTGCATACATCCTCCGGTTTTTTACATTGACGGTATTTGCTTTGTATATTGATATATTTGTGTATGGATATACAAAGCAAACGCGGTGCCAGTTTTAAATACTAATGATAAATCTGTCAAAATTAGCACGCATCGTCGTCGTTGGTTACAGGCGGCTTGCCTCATTATGTTGTGAATTGAAGGGGGAATGACACTGGTAGTCAACGTTTAAAGGATTGGGTAGAGCACATTCATGGCAATGGAGTAGAGATTCGATTCGAAGAGATAAAAAAGCAGGCCAGAATGACTGACCTGCTAGTAATGATTGTTGTCTCAGGCTTAAGTTTTCCTAGTGTTACAAATTGCGGTTAAACTGACTAACTGCATCGACAACTTTTTGCGCACCAAGTTGAATCTCGTCCATAACCGTTCCTGCTTGGTTAGAATAATCAAGAGCTTGTTGAGCTTGTGTTTGACATTGGGCAATTAAATTAACCGCATCTGTGGTGCGTTTTTGGTTTTCACTCACAACGGTAACAATTTCTTCCGTGGTTGCACTGGTTCTCGAGGCCAGTTGTCTGACTTCATCGGCAACGACGGCAAAGCCTCGCCCTTGCTCACCGGCGCGTGCCGCTTCAATGGCTGCATTGAGAGCCAAAAGGTTCGTTTGGTCTGCAATGCCGTTAATGCTACCGACTAACTCACTGATTTTTTGTGACTGTTCGTTGAGCGCATCAACACTGGCGTTAGCTTGGTGCATGAGTTGCTCAAGTTCGGTCATGCGCTCAATGGTATTTTCGACCACACTGCGCCCTTCGACAGTTTGACGGCCAGTTGTTTCTGAGACGTCAAAAGCGATGGTGGCCGCTTCGGAGACCGCGCGTTCTTGATTAATCTGGTCAGTAATCGCGGTGGCAAATTTGACTACTTTGTACAAACGACCATTTTCATCGCGAATAGGGTTATAAGAAGCTTCTAACCAAATTTCGTTGCCCATGCTGTCGATGCGCTTGAAACGGTCGGAAATGAATTGACCGCTGGCCAGTTTTTTCCAAAATTCAGCATACTCGTGGGAGGACGACAGATCGTGATCGCAAAACATGCGATGATGTTTTCCTTTGATGTCCTCAAGCTTATAATTGACCGTGGACAAAAAGTTTGTGTTCGCATCAAGGATAATGCCTTCCGGTGTGAACTCGATGACTGCTGTAGAACGGTGCAGAGCTTTTAGCATGTCCTGTTGTTCCCGCGAAGATTGAATTGTGCGAGTCAGTTCAGATGCAAAGATATCAAAAGACAACAACTGACCTTGGCTATTTTTTACGGGTTGTAAAATAGTTCTCAACCACGCTTCGGTTCCGTCGCCCTTGAGAAATTGCAGTGCGCCATTCCAATGTTCCCCTTTTCGTATTGCCTCAGACATTTTTAGAAAATGCCCTGTATTTCTTGAAGCCTCAGGGACCTTATCAATTAATTTAGTGCCTACAATGGTCTCATTTTTGTACGCCATCTCTTGTTTGAGGTTGTTATTGATTTCAGAAATAACGCCCTTTGAGTCTAAAGTGATGTGTAGCATGTCTTGTTCAAGGCTGTGTTGCACTTGTTTTAGAATAAAAAGCTCTTCTTCGAGTTGATGTATTCTTTTTTTGTGCGACGAATTTAAAAACATATGAGTTCTCTTGAGTTTATCATCTTAGGCCTAGAGTTAACGTTAGCGGTAAAATCTAAAACTGGCAATTTATTTTCAGAAGCTGTGATAGTGTTACATTGGCTTTTTTAGAGATGTTTCACAGAAAATACGGATGATCGAAATGCCAAAAGTTAATACATGAACTAGCTTTATAAGTAAGATGTAACTGTGAGGCTTAAATCATGTCTTTTAAACCGTCAAAAAAACGTAACCGTCAAAAAATTAGCAGTTTAGAGAAAAGAATCGCCATAGAAAAACGCATGCTCTTTGATGCGGCTGCACTGATCACAACCGCTGAAGTTAGTACTCAATCTGATGGTGATACAAGTGAAGCTCACGGTACGGAAAGTCAGGTTTCACAGACTGAAAATCAACAAATTTCTGATTTTTTAAGCACGGTAGGTTTAGACCAAAGCCGACAATTATATGTGGTTGATGCAAGCTTACCTGACTTAAATGCAATCGAAGAACAAATCCCCGATGGCAGTCAGATTTTATACATCTCCGCCAATGAGAGTGGCGTTGATTTGTTGAGCGATTTTCTCACTGATAATGGCGCTGATTATTCCGCTGTGCATATTCTCACCCATGCCAGCTCAGAAGGTTCATTCGAGTTGGGCACAGACAGCATTAACCAAGACAGCATTCTTACCTTGTATCATGAACAATTACAAAATTGGTCGCAATCTTTAAGTAGTGATGCAGATGTCTTTATTTATGGTTGTGATTTGGCACAGTCCGAGGCTGGTCAAAACACACTGGTCGCTTTGAGTAATGTATTGTCTGCGGATATTGCTGCATCCGATGATACGACAGGTGTCGATGGTGACTGGGACTTGGAGTATATCCTTGGTGACGTAGAACAACCAAGTTTAGCGGTGGAAAATTGGCAAGGAGAGCTGTTACTTGGCGATGTGGTTGAGGGAGTTGGAGATGTAGTAGAAGGCTTGACTGGCGGTGTGACTAACCTTTTGAATGGAACAGTTACCGTTGTTAACGGTACAGCTGATGTCGTCAATGGTGTAGTAGAATCAGTTACCTCAATAGATAACATTCTTCATATTGATCTGCCTATATTGACTCCATTTTCGGAAGATCAGGGCATTATATCATTAAGTGAAGGT
>JBFGYW010000172.1:0-6114 GCA_041587235.1 Vibrio sp. | reverse complement strand
TAATCTCTCACCGGTTAATGCTGTTCATTTTGCCGTTTAAAGCGCCTGTAGGGCTATTTTGATGACGGCATGGCGCTGTTTATTGACGTACGAGCATGTGGATTTAAGGTGTAGGTGATCGCAAAGAGCAAGAGATAAAGCAATGAGGCACAAAGGGCAACTTGATACCAACCGCCGCGTTGCCATGCCCAGAGTAACAAAAAGCCGCCGAGACTGCCGCCGATGTAGTAATGAACCAAATACAACGCCGAGGCAGTGGCTTTGCCTTGCTGTGCCCAGCGACCGACCCACGCGTAAGCCAAGGCGTGAGTGAAAAATGCGCCACCACTAATCAAAACCAAGCCTAAAGCTACGCTGTATAACGATTCGAAACTACATACCCATAAGCCAAGCACACCGTTAACACAGCCCAGCCTCATGCCTTGAGGGGCGCTGAAATAGCGTTGCCAGTGTCCCGTCATTCTGGCGCTTAATGTGCCACCCAAATAGCCGAGAAAGATCAATGACGCCATACCCACCGGCAGTGAATAGGGCGCTGCGACTAAACGAAAGCCAACAACTGAGTACAAATTGACGAACAACGCGAAGTTAATACCGCCTATCACCATCGCAAACCAAAGCGTGGGTTGGCGAAAGTGCTGAATAAGTACGGTTAAATGTTGGGGAAAAGGCGGCTTGTGTTGAGTCTGATACATTTGTTTGGGCAGTAAGTTACATACGATCAGGGCGCCACATAAAGACACCAACAACAAGGTCGCAATGGCGAGTTCAGGACTGAAATATTGGGTTAATAAGCCGCCACATAAGCGGCCCATAATACCACCGAATGAGTTTGCCGCTACGTAACCTCCCATTGCATGGGCAAAGGCATGGGCATCGAGCTCTTCGGCCATGTAGGCCACGGCCACGGAGGCAAAGGCGGCCAAGCTTATTCCCATTATCGCACGCCAAAATACCAAGCTGTAAAAGTGCTCACTGAGCAGTAAGCCTATTCCCGTTAAAGGGATTGCCAATAATCCTATTTGCATTAAACGACGCCGGCTAAACTTTTCCGACAAAAGCGCCATCGGAATTAAACCCAAAGATAGCCCCAGTGCGGTCGCAGCAAATAGGAGGTTGACTTTGGCTTCTCCGATTTCAAAATGCAAAGCGTAAAACGGCAGCATGGGTTGAAAGACATATAAATTAGCGAAGACAACAAATGAGCCTAGAGCAAGCGAAAATACCACTTTGCGATAGCGAGAACTGGCATAAGAAATCATTTGGCTTCCTTGTCATAATAGGTATAAGTCATCACAGCATTATTTGGTTACATTCGAGTCTTGCGTTTGTTCGGGATATCCCCGCTGTGCGAAACAAGTGAATCGCTAGGGTGTGATCAGTGTAGCGGTACTCAAGTAATTAAAAAAATATATTAAACCTATCACCTTAATATAATTAATTTATATTAGAGCGGTGAGCAACAACTTAAAAAATGAGGACAGTCATCAAACTAGCCATCAATGAAAGCTGAAGATCAAGCTCAAAGACACTCATCAAATTTGCTGGCTACGATATAAGACGTCAAGCACCTTTATCAAGGGCAAACCCAAGTACCATGATCCAGATGGACGGTCGTGAATAAGGATTGGATATGGAAAGCAAAGCATTGCGACATTTTGTCCAGGTCGTTGAACAAGGCAGCGTCACTCGGGCGGCGAAAGTATTAAATATTGCCCAGCCTGCATTGAGTATTTCGATTCAAAAGTTGGAGCAGAGTTTGGGGGTGAGTCTTTTTCGACGTCATGACAAAAAGTTGTCTTTAACTCAAGAAGGACAAGTCTTACTTCCACATGCCAAAAGAGTGTGCCAGCAGCTACAAGATGCGACATGGGCAATTGATGAAATGAAAGGGTTAAAAAAAGGGGAAGTCAGGCTTGGCGCTCCAAGTATGATGGGCAGCTATTTTTTACCACCTTTGATTATGGCTTTTAAACGTCGGTACCCGGATTTAAAAATCTCCTTGCTGGATGCAGGCACGCAATCGATCCGACAAATGTTGTTAGATGGCAAATTGGATCTTGGTGTCATTATTGATGAAAATGTGTCTGATAAACTGGTCACCGACCGGCTCTTTTCTTCGCCTATGGTCGCCGTGACATCACCTAATCACCCTCTGGCACAGCAAAAGAGCGTCAGTTTTAAGGCTTTTTTTTCTTATCCTCAGGTGATGTTTAAGCCCAGTTATTTTCATCGCGATTATTTGGACCGGATTGCTGAGCGATATCAATATCAATCTCAGCTTGCGTTTGAAACCAACTTACTGCCGGTCATTTTAAAGTTAGTCAAAGCCGACCAAGCCATTACAGCTTTACTTAAGTTGGTCACCGATAATGAACCAGATCTCGCCGCGACTCCATTTGAGGAGTCGGTGTCGGTGGACTTGGCTCTAGCTTGGCGTACAGAAGGGTATTTGTCTTTGGCTGATCGTGCTTTTATCGAATTTGTCAAAGAGTGGGTAAAACCGGCACAATAAGGCCCGTTGTAACAAGTTCCGTTAAACCGACCGACATAAAACGAGAAAATAAAGACAACCATCAAACCGAGCGCGAAGGAATTCAAAGAAACCTCATCAAATTTTTTATAGACAGTCATGCAAATACGCGCGTCGAGCATTTTCGCTACTAAAACAATAAACAGTCATTACAATTCAAGACACACATAAATTGAATTTAAGACAGTCACGATAACGCTTGTTAGGTGACAGGGTCACATGGTCATTAAAATAACAACGCAGGTCTAGGGTTTTTTGAAAGTGGAATAGATGGGTGTCTTGCTGTTTAGGCCGTCAGAAACTAGCTTTTGTATAAAGAGTCAAACTTTTTAGGTTGCCAACCAATCATGAGTTGATCACCAATTTTGAGTACAGGGACAGAGCGTGCGCCCAGTGCGTCGAGTTCTTTGCGTCCACGCTGCATTTTTGCGTTGCACAAACGATAACTGATCCCTTTGGCATCGAGATATCGTTGTGCGTCTTTGCAGTGGGGGCATTTGTCTTTGATGTACAGCACGACTCGTTTCATTTTGAGGCTTTCTCTTACTTAGATAGAAAGTATGAATAATACCTCAGGAAGAAAAGCGATGAAAGATGAGGGTGGCTAGCTAGAGCGGTAATCATCAGATGACAAGGTTACTGCTCCCTTAATGAGTCGTTCTTTAGACTGGGTATTTTGGCTCGAAGTTTGACTGTGGCGCGGTTATGGCCAAAGTGTTTCTCAAGTAATGTGAGGTGCTTGTCTGCCCGTGACCACTGCTGTTGGCGTACAGCGATCATGGCAAGGTTGAGATGAGCACGCGTGTTGAGCGGGGCAAATTCCGTTAATTCAGTCAGCACCTGTTTGGCATGTTGCCAACGATCATCGGATAAAGCACACAGCGCTGCATTCTCTAATTCAATCTGAAATTGTTGGCTTTCTAGCGCAAAGGGTGGATTTTCCCACAGTGACAGTGCTTGTGAAATATCGCCTTGCAAACACAGGACACTGGCATAGTGATTTTTGAGCCCAGGTAGGTGAGGGTCTTGTGTAAAGGCTTTTGCAAACCATTGTTTTGCTCGGTGGCTGTGGCCGCTTTGTAGGGCGTAGCGCGCGTGGTACCACATGATTTGGCTGTTGTTTTTCGGATCGTATTTTTTAAGATGTAGCCAAGCGCGTTGTGGCTGGTTATTTTTTAAATATTGATCAATGAGCGCATAATGGGTTTGAGTTTTACTGTCAATTTTCGTTGATCTTGACGAGTTGGGTTGGTGGCTACAGGCGCAAAGTAAGAGAGTGAGAGCAATTGTTGTCTTGTTCATTATTGGCCGCGTTTGATGAGTTACCATGGTTTAACGCTAGCAAAAAGAAGCCAAATTGGTTGCTCGCTGTCAATATTTGGAAGAGCGGTCATATAAATATCAGGATTTATCGCGCCTTGTGTGAGATAGGCGCGATAACTTTGGCGGTGATTAGTCGTCTTTGGTAAAAGCGTCTTCGCTAAAGTGGTCCAGATCGTAAGGCGTTTGTTGATAAACGCAGTAGTTAAGCCAATTGGAAAATAATAAATGGCCGTGACTGCGCCAACTTGCTCGCGGCGGCTGTTGAGGATCATTTTGTGGGTAATAATTGATGGGAATGATGGGCTCTAGACCTTCCCCTTTATCACGGACGTATTCGTTGTGTAAGGTCGTTGCATCATATTCTGGATGTCCGGTAACAAAGACATGACGCTTATCTTTGGTGGCCGCCAAGTACACTCCGGCATTCTCTGACGTGGCCAAGATATCGAGGTCGGTATTGTTTTTTAAGTAATCGGTCGAGAAATCTGCATAACGAGAGTGAGGCGCTAAGAAGCAGTCATCAAAACCTCGCATCAGTAAATGATAGGGCTCTAGGTTGTCGTGCTCATAAACTCCGGACAGTTTTTCTTTGCGGGTGCGTTTGGGCAAGTCGTAAAGAAGCTTCAGCCCGGCCTGTGCTGCCCAGCAAACGTAAAGCGTTGACGTAACGTGATCTTTAGCCCAGTTAAGGATGGTTTCTAAGTGATCCCAGTAAACGACATCTTCAAATTGAACGAGCCCGAGTGGTGCTCCTGTGATGATAAGCCCATCAAAGTTACTATTTTGTACTGCTTCAAATTGGCGGTAGAAGTTATTGAGATGCTCTTCTGGGGTGTTTTTACTCGGTCTGTTATCAATGCGTAATAACTCAACGTCAACTTGCAGAGGGCTGTTGGATAGCAGGCGTAAAAATTGAGTCTCCGTTTCAATCTTCTTCGGCATTAAATTGAGGATCAATACCCTCAGTGGCCGAATCTCCTGGCTTGCTGCACGGCTTTCGTTCATAGTGAAGATGTTTTCCTTGCGCAAAATATCGGTGGCAGGAAGTTGATCGGGTATACGTATTGGCACAAGCTTCTCCGTTGTTATTTACATCTGGACGTCTAAACATCTATAACTTACTGCATTTTTTTTGTGATGTCGATAGCTGATTCGGGCTATTTTTGAGTAAGGGTACGCGCCGCAATCAAGAGTGTTTGCGCTGGTGATACTTTGTGCTTACTATTCATAAATCGAAATTTAACAATATTTTAGAGTGGCTTGGATGGTAAACATTTTTATTGTTCTGATTGTGCTCGTCGGCTTTTTTTTCTTGATTCAGCGCTATGTTATCAAAACAGAGGATGATGGCGCTCATCAGTATCGACTGAACCGAACGATACTCAATGCCAATGAAGTGGCTTTTCTCAATGCCTTAAACGCTGCTGTGGGTGATCAGGCCGTGATTTTGGCCAAGGTGAATATGCTCAATGTGGTGAACGCCAATGACACGGTGAATAAAAAACAACGATTTATTGCCACCAATCGAATTTCTCGTTTGTATTTTGATTTCTTGGTTTGCGATCCTCGCACTTTACAACCCCGTGTCGTGATAGAGCTCGATAACGGCAAGCCTCTCAATAAGCAGAAGGTCGAGCGCGAAACAATTTTAATTAAGGTGTGTAAATCGGCCAATTTGCCTTTAATTGGTGCTTCGGTGAAACACAGTTATCAAGTGTCCCGTTTACGACGTTTATTGGCAGCGCACATTGATTTGATAGAAGAGGATAAAGAAGTTCGCTTTTGTAAAAAATGCGGTAGTCCAATGGTGATTAAAGTGGCTTCACGAGGCGAGTTTCAAGGGCGTCGATTTTTCACTTGCAGTCGTCAGCCTCATTGCCGATATACCGAGAATTATAATGTGGTGTATGAAAGTGAGCGTGAAAACCGCCAAGTTGATGTAGATGATTTATGGGAAGAGTAAGTTTTTTTGTGCCAGTGATCATGTGCTTAGCGGTGTTTTTGCTTAAAATCAAAGCAAAGTGCTCAATCTGAAAGCAAACTCACTAAAAAATGAAATTTTCGCTTGCACCCGTCCGTTGCAGTGGGTAATATCAGCCTCGTTCCCAAGAGAGCGTCTGTAGCTCAGCTGGTTAGAGTATCGCCTTGACATGGCGGGGGTCGGTGGTTCGAGTCCACTCAGACGCACCATACTACGACAAGAAAATTTGGGTCCGTAGCTCAGTTGGTTAGAGTACTACCTTGACATGGTAGGGGTC
>JBFGYW010000171.1:0-6119 GCA_041587235.1 Vibrio sp. | reverse complement strand
TCGAATCTCTCCACCCCTGCCATTATTAGAAAGCCTCAGTCGAAAGACTGAGGCTTTTTTGTGTCTAAAAACTAAAAAGTCTAGGGCATTGAAATATCGTTCGCGACGCTTGATAAAGGGATAGGAAAACTGGCAAGGGAGCGCTAAATATCACGAGCCGTATCGAGGGGCTTTCGCAAGAGAGAAGCTTTGGGGTTACTGGTGGTCAAAAGCGAGGAAAGCCATTTTCTTGGTTATGTGTCCTCACCCTTGCATGAGGCTCTGAATGAGGTCGAGGGCGATTAAACGTGAATGTACTTGGTCTCTGCAATTTGCCATAGGGCTTGTACAAGAGGGTTATCGAGCTGAGAGCGTTTACAGCAAAGGCCCAAGGTAAAGGGTCTGATGGGCTTCACATCTAGCTTTTTGACTTTATCTCGCACCGGGCTATTGTTAATCACTACGTCGGGCACAATGCCAATACCGCAACCGAGCGCTACCATGCTGACAATGGCTTCATTGCCTGAGACCTGAGCATAAATATTGGGGCGGATCTTCATGTCTTTAAACCAATCATTGAGGCGCTTTCGAAACGCGCCAGCCTCGGGGACGATAAAGGGAACCGAGCTCCAATCCGGGCTATCGCGCAATACCTGATCAGTGGCGTTATTGGTGGTGAGCGGGGCAATGACAGAAACGGTAATTTCACTGATCGATTCAAACACCACTCGCGATGGCAACTCATCAGATTTCGCGGTAATCGCCACGTCCACTTCATCGTTTAACACCTTTTCGACGGCCAATGCTGGATCGCCGGTCGAAATCTTAAATTCGATGAAGGGGTACTGTTGACGAAATTGCTCGATCAACAAAGGAAGGTGGCTATAACTGGCGGTCACCGAACAATAAAGACGGATCTCTCCGGTGAGTTCTTGGCCTTGATTTGACGACTGTTGCTGTTGATAACCTTGCCAGCTTTCAACAATGTTATGTGCAATGGGCAGTAATTGTTTGGCCGCTGGCGTTAACTCGACACTGCGATTGTCACGCACGAATAACGTTTGTTTTATCTCTTGCTCTAGCTTTTGAACTTGTCGACTCAGTGCAGAGGGGCTCATATGCATGGCAGTAGCAGTTTTACTGAAATTTTGACTGTCACACAGATGGATAAATATCTGTAAGTGTTTGATATTCAATTAAATAGCCTCACGTTGCACTTTTTGCAATTACAAGTTGTTAATATATCACTTTAAGCAACAAAAAGTCTGCACTAGTATGAAGTCATTCGGTAAGAGAGTACCGACCTTTGGAAAGAATTTTTAAGGAGAGCCCAATGGCTAACTATTTCAACACTTTAAATTTGCGCGAGCAGCTAGACCAACTCGGTCGTTGTCGTTTTATGAACCGCTCTGAGTTTGCTAATGGTGCAGACTACCTGAAAGGCAAAAAAGTGGTGATTGTTGGTTGTGGTGCTCAAGGCCTTAACCAAGGCTTGAACATGCGTGATTCAGGTCTAGACGTTGCTTATGCACTTCGTCAAGCTGCGATCGACGAACAGCGTCAGTCTTACAAAAACGCCAAAGAAAATGGCTTTGAAGTAGGCAGCTACGAAACGCTTATCCCACAAGCAGACGTCGTTGTTAACCTAACGCCAGATAAACAACACACCAACGTAGTTGAAACGGTAATGCCACTGATGAAAGAAGGCGCTACCTTGGGTTACTCGCACGGCTTCAACATTGTTGAAGAAGGCATGCAAGTACGTAAAGACCTTACTGTTGTTATGGTTGCTCCTAAGTGTCCAGGTACAGAAGTGCGCGAAGAATACAAACGTGGCTTTGGTGTACCAACACTGATTGCGGTTCACCCAGAAAACGATCCAAATGGCGATGGCCTTGAAATCGCAAAAGCTTGGGCCGCAGCAACCGGTGGTCACCGCGCTGGCTGTCTAGAGTCTTCTTTCGTTGCTGAAGTAAAATCGGACCTTATGGGTGAGCAAACTATCCTATGTGGTATGTTGCAAGCGGGTTCTATCGTTTGTTACGAGAAAATGGTTGCTGAAGGCATCGAACCAGGCTACGCAGGTAAATTGCTGCAATTTGGTTGGGAAACCATCACCGAAGCACTGAAGTTCGGCGGTATCTCACACATGATGGATCGTCTATCTAACCCTGCTAAAGTGAAAGCATTTGAGCTGTCTGAAGAGCTTAAAGAGCTGATGCGTCCTCTTTACAACAAGCACATGGACGACATTATCGCTGGCGAATTCTCAAGCACCATGATGGCAGATTGGGCAAACGACGACGTGAACCTACTCGGTTGGCGTGCAGAAACTGCAGAAACGGCGTTTGAAAACTACCCAGAAAGCGACATCGAAATTTCAGAACAAGAGTACTTTGATAACGGTATTGCGATGATCGCTATGGTTCGCGCCGGTGTTGAGCTTGCTTTTGAAGCGATGACTGCATCAGGCATCATTGACGAGTCGGCTTACTACGAGTCTCTACACGAGCTGCCACTGATTGCAAACACGATTGCTCGTAAGCGCTTGTACGAAATGAACGTGGTTATCTCGGATACGGCTGAATACGGTAACTACCTGTTCGCTAACGTTGCGACACCACTACTTCGCGAGAAGTTTATCCCAACTATCGGTACAGATGTGATTGGTAAAGGACTTGGTGAAGCATCTGAGCAAGTGGATAACCAACAGCTTATCGACATTAATGAAACCTTGCGCAACCACCCAGTTGAAAAAATTGGTCGTGAGCTACGCGGTTACATGACAGACATGAAACGCATCGCAGTTGGCGGTTAATCATGACAGCCGCTCATTCTTCGGGCGGCTAAATTGGCCTTAGCGGCCAGCTCGGCACAGAGCGAAAAAATAAATATAAACTCAAAAATAGAGTAAAAAAACACAACATAAACAAAAGGGGCCTGATATTGTCAGGCCCCTTTTTTATAGTACGTTTTAAAACATGGTTCGTTTTTTAGCTAGGGTGATTCGTGAGTGAATGAGACGAGTCGGACTGGCGGACTATTCAGCGCGCGGCGTGTTTTCCTCGTTGTCGCTTGCAGGATCGTTACCGGCTAAACGCGCTTCTAATTGATCGAGTTTTTGCTCCATCTCTGTCAGCTTTTGACGGGTGCGCAACAGCACTTGTGTCTGTACATCAAACTCTTCGCGACTGACCACGTCCAATTTGTTGAGTTGGCCTTGAATCACTTGGCGAATTTTTTGATCCATATCTGAGCCTAAATCTTTGACTGGCTGTGGCATGGATTCATGAATTTGGCGAGCGACCTGCTCTAATTTTTTTGCATCAAACATATTTCGCTAAACTCCTTTCAGTATTAACGCTATATTAAGTAATTACGTGTTGAAAGTCCTGTTTTGGTCAAAAATTTCACGTTGGATTTTCCCGCTTGTGATTGATCTTTGCACGCCTCGCGATGGCATTCTATAGATAGGCCGATTATCATAACGCCTTTCTCCTTTCTTTGAGTGCACCAATGAAACTGAATTCACGACAAGACGAAGCGGTTAAATACGTTTCAGGCCCTTGCCTCGTCCTCGCGGGCGCAGGTTCTGGTAAAACCCGTGTGATCACCAATAAAATTGCTTATCTCGTTCAGCAGTGCGGTTACAAAGCCAGAAATATTGCTGCTGTCACCTTTACCAATAAAGCGGCACGTGAGATGAAAGAGCGGGTGGCTCAAACCTTAGGTAAGGCCGAGTCGCGCGGGTTAATGGTATCGACCTTTCACACCTTGGGCCTTAATATTATCCGTCGTGAATACAAAGCGCTTGGCCTAAAAGCGGGCTTTTCACTGTTCGATGATCAAGATCAAATGGCCTTGCTAAAAGAGCTGACGGAAAAGCAGCTCGACGGCGACAAAGATCTCTTGCGCCAGTTAATGAGTACTATCTCAAACTGGAAAAATGACATGTTAACCCCTGACCAAGCCAAAGCGATGGCACAAGGTGAACAACAGCAACTGTTTGCTTTTTGTTTTGAGCAATACCAAGAGCAGATGAAGGCTTACAATGCGTTGGACTTTGATGACTTGATCGCTCTGCCGGTTTGGTTGCTTCGTCACAATGAAGAAGTCCGTCAGCGTTGGCAAAATCGCATTCGCTATTTATTGGTCGACGAATATCAAGATACCAACACGAGTCAATATGAGTTGGTCAAACTCTTGGTCGGCGAAAGAGCGCGCTTAACCGTGGTAGGGGATGACGATCAGTCGATCTATTCTTGGCGTGGGGCTCAGCCTCAAAACTTGGTATTGCTCGGCAGTGACTTCCCATCCTTGCGCTTGATTAAGCTCGAGCAAAACTACCGCTCGACCAGCCGTATTTTGCGCTCGGCCAACATCTTGATCGCCAATAACCCCCACGTGTATGAGAAAACCTTGTTCTCGGAAATCCCCGATGGTGAGAAGCTCAAAGTCATCGTCGCTAAAAATGAAGACCACGAGGCGGAGCGGGTGATCGGCGAACTCATTGCCCATCAGTTTATCAACCGCACTCAATACAGCGACTATGCCATTTTGTACCGCGGTAACCATCAATCGCGTTTGATGGAAAAAGCGCTGACTCAGAACCGCATTCCATATAAGTTATCGGGCGGAACCTCGTTTTTTGCCCGTGCTGAAATCAAAGATATTATGGGCTATTTACGGGTGTTGGTGAACCCAGATGACGATAATGCGTTTTTGCGAATCGTTAATACGCCCAAACGTGAAATTGGCCCAGTAACCCTGCAAAAATTGGGGAGCTACGCCAATATGCGGGGAAAAAGCTTATTTGAATGCAGCTTTGAATTGGGATTAGAGCAACACCTAACCGGACGCGGGCTTGAAAACTTACGACGCTTTACTCAGTGGCTCGTCACGGTTGCCGATCAAGCCGAGCGCGGTAATACGGTCGATGCGGTACGTGCACTCGTTCGTGATATCCACTACGAAGACTGGCTGTACGAGACGTCATCGAGCCCTAAAGCGGCTGAAATGCGGATGAAGAACGTCTCTGATCTCTATCGCTGGATTGTCGCGGATCTCGAAGGGGATAACCCAGACCAAGAGGAAAAAACCTTAAAAGAAGTGGTACAACGTTTGACGTTAAGAGACATGATGGAACGCGGTGAGGATGACGAAGAGGCCAATGCAGTGCAATTAATGACCTTGCATGCATCGAAAGGTCTTGAGTTTCCGTATGTGTATTTAATCGGTGCAGAAGAAGGCATCTTGCCGCACCAAACCAGCATTGATGAGGGCAACGTCGATGAGGAGCGACGTTTGATGTACGTCGGGATCACAAGAGCGCAGAGAGAGCTCACGTTTACTATGTGTAAAGAGCGCCGCCAGTACGGGGAGTTGATCAAGCCCACTCAAAGCCGTTTTTTAGAAGAGCTACCTTATGACGACGTGGAATGGGAAACGGTGAAAAAGCCAATATCACAAGAAGAGCGGATGAAAAAAGGCCAAGCGCATTTGGCGAATATTAAAGCCATGTTTAAAAAGTAAGCGCTGATTTTTCATAAGGTTAATTAAGCTTCACATAGTGTGGTATCGCCCCTTTACCTAAGAGGCGCTTTCACGTACTCTAGCGTAGGTTACCAAAGAGACTTTATCTCTGGTTGTAAAATCAATATTGGTGGTCGAGGGTGTTTAGGGAGAGATGCCAAGCCTTTTCGTGCTTTTTTGCTCGTTTTTTTAGTCAATTGTTGAAAAAGCCATCAATTGACAAAAAAAGTTAAAAAAACACTAGACGGCCTAGGGTGATATCCGTATTATTCCACTCCGCCGATAGGGCATGCGCCCGTAGCTCAGCTGGATAGAGCGTTGGCCTCCGGAGCCAAAGGTCGAAGGTTCAAATCCTTTCGGGCGTGCCATTCCAGAGGTAAAAATTCGGTAACAAAGTGGTGGCTATAGCTCAGTTGGTAGAGCCCCGGAGTGTGATTCCGGTTGTCGCGAGTTCAAGTCTCGTTAGCCACCCCATTATTTTATAGATAGGTTTTAGGCGTATCTAAGTCCATTGATTGGACAACACTTGTCGGTGAATAGCGCAGCTTGGTAGCGCATCTGGTTTGGGACCAGAGGGTCGGGGGTTCGAATCCCTCTTCACCGACCAC
>JBFGYW010000170.1:0-6159 GCA_041587235.1 Vibrio sp. | reverse complement strand
TCACCACCGTCAAGCGTCATCAAGGTTGCACCAAACGTTGCACCGTCATTTGAATATTCACCAGTTAGTTCAAAAGAGGTAGAGCCAGTTTCATTTGCTTGAGAACCACCAGCAGTGTGAGCAACACCAGCATGAACACTTAGATCACCAAATGCAGTACCTGCGTAAAGAGCAGCGTGTTCAGGAGTATCTGTATCACCGGCAATATCACCATCTTCATCTGCATCAGCGTGAGTTTCACCTAGGTTGTAAGCCGCTTTCAACCAGCCTGCGTCACCTTCAAGCTCATAACGGATGTTGTTTTCTAGGTAGTAGAAAGTCTCGTACAAGAAGCCATCAGCTGCACCAAACGCGTAAGAGTATTCTGCGCCGTACACGTCATCACCGATGATCGCTTGTTGACCAACTTTTAGTGTACCGTAGTCGGTTGCAAAACCAATGTAGTGTAAACGGTCAGAGAAATCAGTTAGCTTGAATTCAACATGACCAATTACGTCAAAGCCTTCAGCTGCTTTGTATGTTGCCAAAATGCCGCCACGAGAAGAACCAGCATCAACGCTTGTAGAAGCTTTACTGTCGTCACTTGTTGACTTGATTTCTTGACGAAGCTGACCGTAGAAGTTAACTGAACCTTCGTCAGTTTTAACGATTTCTGCTGCTTGAACAGAAGTTGAAGCCACTGCTGCAACTGCTAGAGCTAATAGAGTTTTTTTCATAATAATCCACTGCCTTTTCTTAGAAATGGGAGTCCTTACCCGGTTCCCTTTTTTGTTTTTAATCAACGCTCGCACGGTATTTTCCGTTTCGCGACCGCCGCTTAATTTCGAGGTTTAGATTGCAAAAGTTTCGTGACCCTGTCAAATGTATTTACCAAAGCAACAAAAAGGAAAGATAACAAATAAAAACAATAACTTATGACATTTCATTTTTGTTAAACAACGCCTGGATCACACTTTATTGAACAGGATTCAAAATTTTAATCGGCCTGTGAGGTAGAACAAAAACCTTAAAAATAATATTTAAAAAGAACATATCACTTAAAAGATTATTTTAATGACAAATTTTCAGGATTTAATTTTATTATTATCGCTTATAGGATAAGTTCATGAACTTTCTGATTTTTTTTGTGAACTTGATCTCCCTTTGAATAAAAAGTATCGGTAAACGAAAGGGTATTCGTCTCTCAAAGCCTTGTGTTATCATGTTGATGAGACATTTCAGGGCCTATTATGCTAAGTGACACCATTCAAAAATCGATACGCAACAGCTATCAAAACCTTCATCATCAATTGGATAACTTTGTCCCTCGCCGCGGCCAAAATTACTTGGTTGCTGAAATTGCCAAAACCCTCAGTGGCCATTATCACGCCAAAAACCGCCTTTTGGTGGCAGAAGCAGGAACCGGAATTGGCAAATCCTTGTCCTATCTTATGGCTGCGATTCCAGTTGCTCTGCACAACAACAAAAAAGTCATCATTTCTACCGCGACCGTTGCGCTGCAAGAGCAATTGATCAACAAAGATTTGCCGTTATACCGACGTCTATCAGAACAGCCCTTCCAATTTGTATTGGCTAAAGGTCGTCAACGTTATTGCTGCGCTGAGAAGTTAGCCTTGCTCGGCATTGATCAACAAAGTGGCCAACCCGCTCTTTTTGAAGCGCCGCCGAGTGACCGAATGAAAGAGCAAGCCGTTGAACTGTATCAAGCGTTCTCGCAAGGAAAGTGGGACGGTGACCGCGACAGTTGGCCGACTCCGATCGAACCCGGATTATGGCAGGCGATTGTCAGTGATAAGCACACCTGTAATGCCAGTATGGCCAGCCATCGAGATTGTCCTTTTCAAAAAGCGCGCAATGATTTGGCCAATAATGATGTGATCATTGCCAATCACAGCTTAGTGATGGCGGATGCCGACCTCGGTGGTGGTGTAATTTTGCCAGAGCCTGAAGACAGTTATTACATTTTTGATGAGGCGCATCATTTGCCCTCTGTTGCTCGCGATCACGCCGCCGCCGCCGCGAGCTTAAAAGGCGCTGCGGCTTGGCTAGAAAAGCTCAACCAAGCCGTCACTAAATTTGCCAGTCTGGCCGATAATAAACGCGTCGGTCGTTTTCAAAGTCAACTGCAAGAGTCGATTCAAGAGTTGATCCCCGGTTTAACTCAATTACACCGACAGCTCGCTCCGACAACATTTGAAGATGACACGTACCGATTCGAACACGGGCAGCTACCCGACTGGTTAGTCACCATCAGTGGTGAATTAAAATCCTTCAGTCAAAAAGCCCAGCAAGCGGCATATAAAATTGCGGACCTAATTGGTGAGCGAATGAAAGACGGCGAGATTTCGGCCAAGTTAGCCGAGCCCGCGCTGGCTGAATTGGGCTTTTATCTGCAGCGCCTCGATAACCTTGCCCAAGTTTGGAAACTCATGGCTGAGCCCACCCGTGAAAAAGGCGCCCCATTGGCACGTTGGTTGGCCAAGCACCCTGAGCGTGAAGGTGATATTATTATTAATGTTTCACCGCTAGAAATCGGCTGGCAACTCGATCAGCAAATTTGGAGCCGCTGTTTAGGAGCCGTTTTAGTCTCAGCCACGATGCGCGCGTTAAATCGTTTTGACTATTTTTGTCGCCAAGCCGGTATCGACGACAGTACGGAATCGGGCACGCAATTTTTAGCTTTGGCATCGCCTTTTGATTATCCCAACCAGGCTGAGCTTCTCGTTCCATATATGGCTGTCGAGCCGACGGCTAAACATTACACTGACTATTTGATTGAACGTCTGCCTGACTATATTCAAGACAATCAAGCAAACCTCGTACTGTTTTCTTCTTATTGGCAAATGAACCAAGTTGCAAAACAGCTGCAAAAGTTAGCGAAACAAAAAAAATGGAACCTACAAGTTCAAGGTGAGTCCTCACGCGGCGAAATACTCAAAAAACATCGCTTTTTGATCGACAAAAACAAAACCAGTGTGTTATTCGGCACCGGCAGTTTTTCTGAAGGTTTGGATTTGCCAGGCCCACTGTTGAGCAACTTGGTGATCACTAAAATCCCATTTGGGGTTCCGACCTCACCGGTGGAGCAAGCCCACAGTGAATACATTGAATCACGAGGTGGCAACCCGTTTTTGCTGATTAGTGTGCCTGAGGCCAGTAAAAAGTTAATCCAATCTGCGGGGCGTTTACTGCGTAAAGAACAAGACTCTGGTAGAGTCGTGATATTAGATAGAAGAATTGTTTCAAAGCGTTATGGCAAATCGTTACTTGATTCCTTACCGCCTTTTAAACGAGTGATAGAAAGTGAATGACGCTCGCTTGATGCCCATTGACAATAACCCACGCCTTCAAGGTAAACGGCCGTATGATCGATTTTGACAGTTATAAGCAAAAAATTGCCACGATGAACAAGCAAGCAGCACAACTCGATCGCGCCCGTGGCGAATATCACGATTTTTTATTCGACCAGCAATTGTTTCAGTCCCAATCGCATTTTTTACAACCCTGCGTACAAGAACTGCAGTCGACATTAACGACACTGCAACGAGAGTATCAAGCGAAAAAACTGACAGTTGAACGGGCCCAATACTTAAGCGAAAAACTATTTGCTCAGCACAGTGCCATCAGCCGAGAGCTGGCGACCAGTACCATTCGCACCCGAGAAATCAAACCAACGCATCTAAAACAAAAACCACTCAACGCCATATATCAAGATCTCGCCCAGCATCAGCAATGGCGGCAACGATTAAAAGAAATGGTACGCGATCAAACTTTTCAAGTCGAAAGAACGTCTTTATCCGAACAAACCGCGGCGCAAAAAAGATTGTTGGCCATGGAACAAAGACTGGCTCGCTGTGAAGCGGCCATCGTCAAAATTGAAAACCAAATTAGCTACCGAGAAAAAAATCAATCATGACTGAGACAAACGTTTCATTAGACAACGCCCCCGACGAAGTAAAATTGGCCGTCGATCTCATCTACTTACTCGAAAGTAACCAAATAGAGATTGAAACGGCATTAAAAGCATTAAAAATCGTTGAAAACGATCTAAAAAACAAACAGTCATCCTAGGAGCAATATGTACTCGTTTAACTTTGACCTCGACCAATTTATGCAGCTCTATTGGCATAAAGAACCCACATTAATTCGCCGAGGGTTTAAAGACTTTCAAGATCCTGTCACTGCCGATGAATTAGCAGGCTTGGCGATGGAAGAAGACATTGACTCTCGTTTGGTGAGCAATGCCAATGATGAGTGGCGTGTAGAACATGGCCCCTTTGATGAAGAAACCTTAACACAACTGCCGAGCAGTCATTGGCAGCTGTTGATCCAAGCCTCTAACCATTGGCACCCGAATATTGCCGAGCTTGCCGATGCTTTTACCGCTTTCCCACAATGGCTATTTGATGATGTGATGAGCTGCTTTAGTGCTCAAGGCGGCGGTGTTGGCCCCCACATAGACCAGTATGATGTCTTTATTGTGCAAGGCAGCGGCGAGCGACGTTGGCGAGTGGGTCCCAAAGACAAAGGTCAATATCAAGCCAATCACCGTGCCAGTGCATTAAAACAAATCGACCGTTTTGATGCGGTTTTTGATGAGATTTTATACCCTGGCGATATCCTTTATATCCCGCCGGGCTTTCCTCACGAAGCCGTCAGTATCACTGACTCAATGAGTTATTCCGTTGGCTATCGCTCGCCCAATACTCAAGAGCTGATGAGCCACTTTGCCGATCATCTGATCGAGCAAGACATCGCCAAAGAACACTGGTTCGCCCCTGATCTCATGCCATCGGCCAACCATGGTGAAATATCTTCTCTGGCGATGAGTCGCTTGACCGACATGATAACAGCACAATTAAAGCAGCCTCATGTCATTGCCGAAAGTATTGGTATACAGCTTAGTTTGCCACGACACAGTCTCAATATCATCGAGCCAGAGACGCCTTGGCAAAGTGACGAGCTTTACCACTATCTATCCGAAGGTGGTGAACTGTATAAGGTGTCGGGTCTAAAAAGTCTCTATTATAACGACTTGCCAGATTGTTGTTTCATTCACGGTGAGGTGTGGTCGTTCTCAAGTCAAGATCAATGGGCAATTGATGCGCTTTGCAACCACGAGGTTTTCGGGGTGACACAAGGCCTGACTACCGAGCTGATCATGACACTGACCGAATTGGTCAATCGCGGTTTTTGGTATTTAAACGAAGAGGAAGAGATCTAATCTCTCGTTCGCTATTGCAGATTTATTTTTTAGTCACCACTAGGAATATTTATGAAAGTCATCAGTTTTAACATCAACGGGTTAAGAGCCCGACTTCACCAGCTGCAAGCGCTGATTGACAAACACGATCCCGATGTTATTGGGTTACAGGAAATAAAAGTCCATGATGAAGCCTTCCCGATTGAAGCGGTTGAAGCCATGGGTTATCACGTCAGCTTCCACGGTCAAAAGGCGCATTATGGCGTAGCCTTACTCAGTAAACAGGCGCCGATTAAAATCGAAAAAGGGTTCCCGACCGATAACGAAGATCATCAAAAACGTATGATCATCGGAACTTACCTTGACGATAAAGGTGAAGAAGTCACCATTCTCAATGGCTACTTCCCACAAGGCGACAATATTCATCACGAGACAAAATATCCTTATAAACGCGCGTTTTATCAAGATCTAATGCGCTATCTAAACCAGTATCACGACCCTTCTAACAAGTTGATTGTGATGGGTGATATCAATATTAGTCCGAAAGATGAAGACATTGGCATTGGCGAGCCCAATCGCAAACGCTGGCTCAAAACGGGCAAGTGCTCTTTCCAACCCGAAGAGCGCGAATGGCTAGCAACCTTGCTCGACTGGGGCTTAGAAGACACCTTTAGACGCCTTCACCCAGAGGCCACGGAGCAGTATTCATGGTTTGACTATCGCTCTCGCGGTTTTGATGATAACCGAGGTCTTCGAATTGATGTAGTGTTAGCTACGGCCTCATTGGCTGTAGAGTGCCAAGAAAGCGGCATCGACTATGAACTGCGCGGAATTGAAAAGCCATCTGATCACGCCCCCATATGGTCTACTTTCGCTTAACTTATTAGCAGTATTAGCAGGACACACACCTTAAAAATATTAAAGGGACACACACCCTATTTTGTCCAATGGTGTGT
>JBFGYW010000169.1:0-6247 GCA_041587235.1 Vibrio sp. | reverse complement strand
GTCAGCAAGCGCAATACATCAAAATCGTCGGTGTATCTGAACACAACCGTCAACGTTAAGCGTGCATCAAACCGTGTTCATCGCGATTTGAACACTGTGTTCATCAGGCTTTAAATACCAAGAATTAATTAAACAAAATTAAAGAGGAATTCATCATGACTAAATTATTTACTGCTGCACTAATTGCTGCTTCTTTTATCGCTGCCCCGGCAATGGCCAACACCTCAGGTGACAAAGGTGGCATTCACGCGAACCAACAAGCGAATAACGCCGGTCAGCAAGCGCAATACATCAAAATCGTCGGTGTATCTGAACACAACCGTCAACGTTAATCTCTGATTAGCACTGCTCACTAAATAACACTGAACAATATTGAGGATTCGACTATGTTGAAACAAATTACTGCTGCACTACTCGCGGTTTCCTTTATCGCTGCGCCTGCAATGGCGGCATCTAAAGCGGATGAACAACCACAAGGTAAACCTGCTGATTACATTAAGATTGTTGGCGTTTCAAAATACAACAACAACGGTAACTAATCCGTTTACGCGGATAACACTCGATTGGTAAGGATGCCAAATGTTGATGAAAAATGACCTGATCAAATCAGGGAAAGCGAATACATAGCCAAAAATTACTGTGTACAGCCCCTGATTTGATGTCATGTTGTTAAAAGACAGGAAAATTTAACTCAAGTGATAGAGCGTATTACTTGACCAACACACGAATTGACACTGACTCGGTGTTAAACAGAATCACCTCTGATGACCATTCGACTTCAAAGGCTTGATAACCTCATCTAAACCTTCAATCTTCAGTGCCAAACACAACTGCATCAGCTCGCCTAATTCTCCACGGGGAAACTCGCTTTTGTTGGCGAACCACAGCAGATACTCCTCTGGTAAATCGATTAACAATCGTCCTGCGTATTTACCAAATGGCATCTTGTACTCGACAAGCTGTAATATTTGCTCTTTTTGTATCATAATCTTCCCCATCTTGCTTTTGGTCTACTATCGCTGGTCGTGTTTTTCATCAATTCGTATCGGTTAAAGCAATTTAAATCAATAAACCGGCTTTAATGTGAACGACTTTAGCCCACATCATTACAGAGAAAAATATGTCGATATCTACGCCCTGTCGAGCCGCTTGTCAAAGCCACGGTGGTATCTGCCTTGGTTGCCAACGAACCCTAGACGAGATCATGACCTGGAAAGACAAAACTGAAGCTGAGCGACTTAATATCATGGCGCAGATAAAGCCATCAACCCCGTCACAAACAGACATTAAGCCAACTCAAGCCAGCTGCGCACAATGTCAGCAACCAATGCATTGTGATATCAGTGCCGGCAAAACGACCTGTTGGTGCTTTGAGCTCGAGCGAAGAGAGATCCCTGAGTTATTGCGAGCGCAAAACGTCTGCCTGTGCCGACATTGTTTGAGTAAACTGCCACTGGCGGATTAAAGCGCAAGGGAAGTTGACCGCTTGCGCTTATTTTTTGGCAACTTTCACTTATTTGTTAGCCAGTTTCACTTATTTGTTAGCTACTTGCACTTACTGTGGCCCAGTCGCACTGCGACAAAGGCGTATTATTTGGCGGATAAAACCGGCGCGCTGAATGACACACCTTGCCAACCAGAGCGCATAAAGTTGCGAATATTCTGATGGTCGTCGTTTTCTGGGTGTTGCAATACATCTTGGCGATAAAAACGACCAAAACAGTTGAGTGTTTCTTGCTCGGATAACCCTTCTTCAAGTCCGAATGCCAATATTTTAGCAGAGCCATTATTCTGCCCGGCCGCATTGTGGACATCGCCATTGGTAAAATCGGCAGCGCTAAAGGTGTAATTCGCCTCAATAACCGCCATGGTTTGCTCAAAATCAATCCCTTCAGGCTTGGCTTTCAATTCGGCTAAGAACTCATTTTTATCCACTTTGTTTTCCTTTTCTTTCAATAAAATGTGATATTTAACTCAATATGAATTGCGCTTTTATCATAACGGGCTTTCGACATGCTTTCATCATGTTAACGGCATAAAAATGACATATTCCTTTTTTAGGCTTTAGGCGATTTATATCTTTCATTTTTGTCATCAAGGATATGACTATGCCACGTATTACCACGCTTGCTCTCACCACTTGCAGCCTTGCTTGTTCTGTCGCTTTTAGTGTTTTTTCTCACGCACAATCGTTGAGCGTCGATTTGATCGGCCGTTACATTGCCGATGCCCCCTTTGCCACCTCGGCGGCAGAGATCGTTACTTACGATAAAAACAATGACCAACTCTTTGTCGTCAATGCCCACGCTCAGCGCATTGAAGTCCTAAAGCCTTCCGAAACGGGGCTCGAAAAACTGCGCTACTTAGACTTACACCAAGCCGGTGAATGGGCCAAAATAGAGATAGGCGCGGCCAACAGCGTTGACAGTTATGGCAATTTATTGGCGGTGGCGATCGAAAATAAAATCAAAACCAAGCCGGGTATCATTGCGGTCTACGATAGCCGTGACTTTTCATTATTGACCACCTTCCCTGCCGGCGCTTTGCCTGACATGGTTGGTTTTTCCAAAGACGGTCGTTTTCTCGCCAGCGCCAACGAAGGTGAGCCCAGTGGTGACTATCGCGACGATCCCGAAGGCAGCGTGACCTTAGTCGATTTACGCCCTGGTTTAGAGCAAGCCAAAGCACAACAAATTCGCTTTGATGATTTTAATCAGCAGCGCCGTGATGAGCTCAAAGACGATGTGCGTATTTCGGGCAAAAATGCCACTGTCGCCCAAGACCTAGAGCCGGAATACCTCACTTTTGCCGACAATGGCAAGATTTATGTCAGTTTGCAAGAAAACAACGCGCTGGCGATTATCGACCCCGTCAAAGCCGAGGTTGAAGCCATTCAAGGGCTAGGGATGAAATCGTGGCACAATGCGCAGCTAGACGCGTCAAACAAAGATGCCAATCCTGATACCAAGCAATCTGGATTAGCCAACTTCCATTCTTATGAGGGGTTGTTCGGTTTGTACATGCCCGATACGATAAAAAGCTATACCGTTAATGGAAAAAGTTACATTGTCACCGCCAATGAAGGTGATGGGCGTGAATACGGCTTTAAAACCACCCAAGCCCAGTGTGAACAATTGAAGCTAACTTGGGACGGTGACGATCACCAAGGCACCAGCGAATTTAATACCACGCTCGATACTTGCATTAGCCATAGCGATGAGGTGCGCGGTAAAAAACTCGATGTCGCCAGCGATCACCCATTGGCAAGCGCGCTCAAAGACAACCAACAACTGGCGAGATTGAAATTCATCAAACCCGATCACCGCTTAAAGGCCGATGAACCGGCGTTCACCTTCGGTGCGCGTTCATTCTCTATTTGGGATGATAAAGGCCAGTTAGTGTTCGATAGCCAAGATCAGTTTGCTCATATCCTTGCTCAGCAAAGCCCCGATCACTTTAATAGTACCAATGACAATAACCAAAGCGCGGACGATCGCAGTGATGACAAAGGTTCGGAACCCGAAGCGCTAGAAGTGGCCATGATTCAAGGTCATCAATACGCCTTTATCGGGCTTGAGCGCCAAGGGGGTTTTATGGTCTACGACGTCACCGACCCAAGTCAGGCGAGCTTTGTGCTTTACCATCAAGAGCGTGATTTCTCACAGCCAGTATGTACACAAGTCGATGCCGATGGAGAGTGTGAAAACCAAGAATACAACCCCAAAGCCGGTGATTTAGGCCCTGAGTCGATTCACTATTTTATGCGTGGCAATCAACATTATATCGCCATTGGCAATGAAGTGAGCGGCACCACCAGCTTATATCACGTATCGATTAAATAACATCAATTCCACTCAACAGCGGGGCACTCTCGCCAGTTAAAAAACGATAAGAGCGATAACAAAAAAGGCAAAGGATTCAACCCTTTGCCTTTTCTCGTTCTTTGCCCCTCTCGCTTCGCAAACCCTAAGCTTGCTTGCCAATCACCAGAGCGACTTCAAGTTCGCCGTTGTCGGTCATGAGAGTAAACGCTTTTTGGTGGGAGACTTGGCTAAAACCGGCTGACTGCATGCTTTGTACGATGCGGTCAGTCTCAATCCCGTTGCCAGATGCGCTCTGTTGTACATCCCAAACCAACATCGCACCGCCTTGCTCCAACAAAGAGTACGCCACTGCCATCGTCATCTCGAGATCGTCAATAAACTCACAAACCGACGCGGCGATGATAAGATCAAATTGCCCGCGAAAGGCAGGGTGTTGAGCCGCCAGTCCACGTGTTAAATGGTCGACAACAGGCTCGACGTTACTCAAGAGCTTTTTATCCAACTCTTCAATCATGGCTTCTGAACTGTCGAGTGCAACAATGTCTTTCACTAACGGCGAAAAATGTTGTGCCAGCAGGCCCGTTCCACACCCAACTTCCAGTACGCGTTTATCGGTTAAGTCGGTCAGTTCGAGCAACTGATCAAACACAAATTTTGTGAACGCTTGGGTGGTAGGACGCGATTCCCAGTCCTTTGCAATTTCATCCCAATCCAATGCCATGAGGCCTCCGGTTGTAACTTTCTCTTCTGGGCAAAGATGACGTTTGATTTCCAGTGCATTGCCATCGCGATTAAACGCCACGGCAATACAGAGCGATACGATGCCCTTAAGAATACCTTAAAAAAATAAAAAGGTCATAGGGTTAATCACTGAAAATTAGATCAATGACACTCGCCAAGTGATGCGAACTGGCTTACTCTACGGTCTGTGTTAACAATAAGATACCCATCATCACTACCATGAATTTATCTCAAGTTGAAGCGTTTTGCGCCATCGCCGATCACGGTTCGGTCTCTGAAGCCGCTCGACAACTCGATACCAACCGAACGCGTTTGAGTATGGCGATTAAAGCGTTGGAAAAAGAGCTCGATATCGAACTCTTTGCCCGTACTGGCAACCAATTAACTCTCTCTGAAGCCGGCAAAGCGATTTATAAAGATTGCAGTTCGCTTCTGGCGACGTCATCGAGGATAAAACAAACCTGCGCGCACATTTCTGGCGAGTTCCACGCCGAACTGTGGATCGCCCGTGATGACTCTTTACCCGATGATTTTTGGCATGAGATCTCCCATACCTTAAGCCATCGCTTTCCATCGACCTCCTTTAACATCGTGTTGGCGTCGAGTGGCGATTTAGAAAACCTGGTTTTAACGCATCAAGTCGACTTTGCCTTTGGGGTTGACTACGAGCGCATTAACGATCCCATGATGAGCTATAACCCATTGGGTAAAATCAGGATGATGTCAGTCTGTCGTCAGGACCACCGATTAAGTCAAATGCGCCGTGTCAGTGATGAGGAATTGCGCGGCCAACGCCAAGCTCTGATGGTGTATCTCAATGAGAAAGACAACCCCGAGCTCGAACCGTTTTCCAATCGCTATATTGGTTTTTCCAGTTTCGATTACATGCTCAACACCATTTTGCACGAAAACACCTGGGGCGTTTTGCCAGAGCCACTGATCCGCCATCACCTAAGGCAACAAACCTTATCAGTGATCAAACACACTTATGGACTGACTCAAGAAGACTACTGCATGTTTATGGCTTCTGGCATGATTGAGCATCCTGCCATCAGTTGGGTTGCCGATAAGATCAGTGATTACCTGTTTGATTTCTAGTCTTTGACGACTTACTGATTTCAAGGCTTAAAAAAGGGCAATACAGTCAGTGTCAATTTTACTGACAGCATTAAAATGAAATAAGTAACTGATTTTAAAATACATATTTTTATTCTCTGTGATACTGCCCATTTGTGACAGAGTTTTCATTTGTCTTCTACTATGCCACCGTTGAAAATAGAGCCGTGTTCATCACGAGATCAACAAAGATGTGTGCGAATAATAATGATAATGAAAAATCTGTTTTAACCTTCTCAGCCCTTGCTGCTTCTTTCTTTGCGGTCGGCGGTATCATCCTGGGTTACTTAGTCAGCTCCATGGTGATCATTTTTGACGGCGTTTATTCGAGTGTCAGCTTAGTGTTAACTTTATTGTCACTGGCGGTGTCTTACTACATCCGACGACCTCAAAAACAACAATTTCCTTTTGGCAAAGCCCTGCTTGAGCCGGCGGTCATCGCCATCAAAGGTTTGGTTATTCTCTCGATTGTTTTTTATTCTTTATTCGAAGCGAGCCAAGCCATGTTTGCCGGCGGTCGTGAAATCGACACCTCAATTGCTACCTTATTTGGTGTCGTTAATGTG
>JBFGYW010000168.1:0-6338 GCA_041587235.1 Vibrio sp. | reverse complement strand
GTCGAGAGAATATTCACCGCCCATATCGAGCTCTCTCAGTTCCTTGAGTAGATTGCGACGATCGTTCATTGCTTCGATCTCGCGCCATTTACGCTTTACCGGTTTTGAACGGGTTCGGCGTGGGGTTTCGTAATCAAAATCCAACAAGTCATTCAATTGGATGCCATCCATAAGCCACCTCTTTGTATTAAACTCTTGATTAATTGTGTAACAGCCCGAGCATAACTGGGCTATGTTGCGCATTTGTGTCTGTTCCGTGACGTTTAAAGTAAATAGGCAACAGCTTAATCTTAGTCGAAAGCAAAATTAAAAACCAAGTGTTACGAAGTGAAAATGTTGCAATATCTCGTTGAGATCTCATTATTTCTTCATTTTATTGGCGTGTTTTACCCAAAAGTATTCTCCCTGTGTGAGGAGGATATTGAGCCATTAGAAATTAAATATAAAATCATGAGCATATTGATTTTTATGGTGTGTCATTGCATTATCCGCCGGTCAAAAAAACGCAGTATCATAAAATGGAAGCACGATGCGATATTTATAACCATAATTGCTTGAACTTTTAGCTGTTCTTAACCCTTTTGACACTCAACAGGCAATTTTATATGGAAGGGCATGGAGCACGTACTGCGCCACTCACTTTGAGGAACTTATGACAGACTTAGTCAATTTAATGAACGACCTTTTATGGGGATCTATCCTTATTTATCTTTTGGTTGGCGTGGGAATCTTTTTTACATTCCGCTTGGGCTTCATCCAAATTAGGCACTTTACTCACATGTTCAGTGTGTTAAAAAATAGCCGTAAAGCCGATAAATCCGGTATTTCGTCGTTTCAGGCATTGTGTACCAGTTTGGCTGCTCGAGTCGGTACCGGCAACATGGCCGGGGTGGCGGTTGCGATTACCCTAGGTGGCCCAGGTGCGATTTTCTGGATGTGGGTTGTTGCCGTAGTCGGTATGGCCACCGCTTTTGCCGAAAGTACATTGGCGCAACTTTACAAAACAAAAGACAGTGATGGTAACTTTCGCGGTGGCCCGGCTTATTACATGGAAAAAGGCCTGGGTATGCGCTGGATGGGATCGCTGTTTTCTGTTTTGCTGTTGATTGCCTTTGGTTTTGTGTTTAACGCCGTACAAGCCAATTCTATCGTCAATGCGATGGAAACGGCGTTTGGCTGGAATAACCTTTATGTTGGGATTGCCATTGCGATCCTCGCCGGTATCGTTATTTTTGGCGGGATTAAGCGCATTGCCAAAACCGCTGAGCTCATTGTGCCAGTGATGGCGTTAATTTACTTAGCGATTGCCGTGGTGATTTTATTGCTCAATATGAACAAACTGCCCGATGTATTAACGCTGATCTTTGCCAATGCGTTTGGCTTTAAAGAAGTCGCTGCAGGTGGTTTGGGCTATGCGATTGCACAAGCGGTACTCAATGGGGTGAAACGCGGGTTGTTCTCCAATGAAGCCGGTATGGGTTCTGCGCCCAATGCGGCGGCAGCGGCCACGCCGTACCCACCACACCCAGCGTCACAGGGCTACGTACAAATGATGGGCGTCTTTGTCGATACCATAGTGATTTGTAGCTCAACCGTCGCTATCATCTTGATGTCTGGTGAGTATGTACCACATGGTGAAATTACCGGCATCGAATTAACCCAAGCAGCGCTGAGTTCACAAGTGGGTGATTGGGGCAGTACCTTTATTGCGGTGGCGATTTTCTTCTTTGCCTTTACCTCGATTATTGCCAATTACTCTTATGCTGAGACCAATTTATTGTTCCTCGAGCGCAAAGGCAAAGTGGGGATTGTCTTTTTCCGCTTTGCGGTGTTGGCGATGGTGATTTTTGGTTCTGTCGCGTCGTTACCTGTTGTATGGGGATTGGCCGATGTTTCTATGGGCTTAATGGCGATCGTAAACTTAGTGGCGATTTTGTTGTTGTCAGGTATCTGCGTTAAGTTGGCGAAAGATTACAACTTGCAGCTAAAACAAGGCAAAGTGCCGACCTTCGACATTAAAAACTACCCTGAGCTTGAATCGCAAATCGAACCGGGCATTTGGGGAAAGAAAGACACGACAAAGTAACGTACTTTTTCTGATGATGATCAAAAGGCCATGCGCATGTCGTATGGCCTTTTTCTTTTTCTGACCATCGGTGGCTATTGAATCAATATGTAAAGTCATAGAGACAGCGCGGCGGTTTTTGGGTAACCTAGCCGCTAGTGATTTTCGCCACGGCGAAGCGTTCGTTAACCGTGTACCGAGTAGGAAGATATATGCTAATTGTTGTTTCCCCCGCTAAAACCTTGGATTACGAGTCCCCATTGGCGACTGAGAAATATTCTCAACCTGAACTGATTGAACAGTCAAAGCAGTTGATTGATGTTTGTCGACAGTTAACCCCCGCTGATATTGCCTCTTTGATGAAAGTCAGTGATAAAATTGCGTCGCTAAACGTAGCGCGCTTTGCAGAGTGGAGTGAAACCTTTAGTCCGGACAACGCTCGCCAAGCTATTTTGGCTTTTAAAGGCGATGTGTACACCGGTCTTGATGCACAAAGTTTGAGTGACGCGGATTTTGATTACGCCCAACAGCATTTGCGCATGTTGTCGGGTTTGTATGGCCTGCTAAAGCCATTAGATTTGATGCAAGCTTACCGTTTAGAGATGGGCACTAAGCTCGAAAACCCGCGTGGCAGTAATCTCTATCAATTCTGGGGCGACATCATTACTGATAAGCTCAACCAAGCGTTGAACGAGCAAGGGGACAATGTGCTGATCAACCTGGCTTCAAACGAGTATTTTAAAGCAGTCAATAAAAAAGCCTTAGATGGTCAGATCATTACTCCGGTGTTTAAAGATCAAAAAAATGGCCAGTACAAGGTTATCAGTTTTTATGCCAAAAAGGCCCGCGGTATGATGGCGCGTTACATCATTGACCATCGCATTGAATCCGTGGCCGAACTGACCCAGTTTGACGTGGCAGGGTATTATTTTGTCAGTGAAGAATCGTCACCGACAGAGTTGGTGTTCAAACGCGAAGAGCAATAGTTTGGCTTTTATTGGCTCTGGGCAATCAATTGGTTATCGGTAATAAAAAGCCGCATCGGTACGATGCGGCTTTTTTGGTGGTAGGGCGAAAGGGCACTACTTTTTCTTTTTCACTTTGCTTTTGACTTTTTTCTTCGCCGCGTCTGTTGTTTTTACCTTCTTCTTTTTCTTAAAGGTCGGCTTTTTGTGCTGAGGGCGCAAGCCGTCGACATAGCGTTCTTTGATCTCTTCTTTGCAGTAGCGGGCGACGCGTTCAATCATCGGCTGGTCGTGCGCTTCCACCAAAGAAATTGCGTTGCCTTTTTTACCGGCGCGGGCGGTACGGCCTATGCGGTGTAAGTAGACGTCAGCACTGCGCGGCATGTCGTAGTTGATGACATAGCCGATGTCTGGCAAGTCGATACCACGTGCGGCAACATCGGTGGCCAGCAGTATTTTCACTTCCCCATCGCGAAAGCGTCGAATGGCATTGTTGCGACGGTCTTGCGGCATTTCTCCTTGTATCCAAGCGCATTGGCATTGCCAGCTTTCTAATGTCGCGCGAAGCTCTGCTAAGATCTCACGGGTTTTGACAAAAATGATCGAGCGCTCTTCATGGCTAGTAAGCAACTGGCGCAACAGGGCATTTTTGTGCGCTTTATCATCGGCTCGGTGATACCACTGCGTGATCTTTTTGCGCTCTCTGCGCGAGGGCTCGGCATCAATGTTGGCGGGATCATTCAACAAATCTTGGCAAAATCCATCCACGCCTTTGCCTTCTAACGTGGCAGAAAACAATAGGGTTTGTTTGCGCCAGCGACATTCGTTAGACAGCTTGTCAACGGTTGGACCAAAGCCCATGTCGAGCATGCGATCGGCTTCGTCGAGGATCAACCATTCAATCGCACGACAATCAAAGCGCTCCGCTTGAATGTATTCGATCAATCGGCCCGGGGTCGCAACAATAATATCTTGCGTCGCGGCGAGGATGTCGGCGTGATCTTGGTATTGCACACCGCCGGTGATGGTGGCGACGTTGAGGTTGGTGTTGCTCGCTAGCGCTTTGGCTTGCTCGGCAATTTGCATGGCTAACTCGCGAGTTGGCGTCAGGATCAGAATTCGGGCTGGGCCGGGTTTACGACGCGGGAAGTCAAGCAAGTATTGCAAAGCGGGCAAGACAAATGCGGCGGTTTTTCCCGTTCCCGTTGGGGCTGATGCCATCACATCGCGGCCATCGAGGGCGGCGGGAATCGCTTGGGATTGAATAACGGTTGGGCGCTCGAAGTTCATCGCTTCAATAGCGCTCAACAGAGCGTGGTCTAGCTCTAATTCGGCAAAGGATCTGATCAAAGTAAGTCTCCACACTCAAAAATCAGTCTAAAATGGAGGCGCATTATATCGACTCTATGGATGAGTTTACAGATGATTTACGCCATCTTTAAATAAAATTCACGAGTCAGTTGAACAAAGGCCGCGCTGTATTGGCCTTGTTGACGAATGGTGAGCGCCTCTTCGCAATGGGTTGCTTGCGGTTGATGACAAAATTCGAGCAATCGACGACTCACCGGTTTGTGTGGCTCAGTGCGGATTAAGCACTCGCGGGTGAGGGACAAGCCTTGTTGCTGCATCAATCGCGTGAACTCCTGTCCCTCGTTATCGGGCAAAATAAAATGCGCTCTTCCCTGGTTGTCTAACAGGGCCGCGGTTTTTTGTGCCAATACTTGGTGATTGAGGCTTTGGCTATGGCGGGCCAGGGCGCGCTGTTCATTCTGGGCGCAATCGCCGCTGTTAAAATAAGGTGGATTACAGATGAGGCGATCAAAGCTGGGTTGTATGTCCGCGCTCTGCACGTCTTGATGTGCGGCACTTAATCGGTTGGCCCAAGGCGAGCGCGCAAAATTGGCTCGTGCGGTGTCGACGGCGTGCTGATCGATATCGATGCCGTGAATCGTCAGTTGCGGGCATTGCTGCGCAAGCATTAAAGACAGCAGTCCGGTCCCTGTGCCTATGTCTAAAGCGCGGCCCGGTTGCGTGGGTTGTATACGCCCAGACCAAGCACCAAGTAAGATGCCATCGGTACTGATCGGCATGCCACAATGGCCCTGCTCAACACTAAATTGTTTGCAATGAAAAGCATTGCGCTGGCGTGGGGAAGTCATATTAGGCTATCGCAATAAAAACGCCGATTATACCGCTCTCGATACGATGAGGGTAGAGCGCAAGTTGCGCAGAGGGACGCTGTGATAGTGAAAGTTGTCAGGTTATTTATCACTGTGGTGCGATAACTTTACAGCGAATCATAATAAGTTTTTAGTCAATACTTGATAAAAATGCCTGCTTTCGTCATTATTCTCGGCTTTTCGTGTGCCTTGCTCTAGGCTAACACGATGCATACACAACATTTGAATTGCACATAAAAGGGTTTGGCTGTGAAGCAGACTTTAAAATTAACCGATATCATCGCATTGGGCTTTATGCTTTTTGCGTTCTTTTTAGGGGCGGGGAACATCATCTTTCCGCCATTAGCTGGCCAATTAGCCGGTGAGCATTTGCTGCCGGCCATGAGTGGCTTTTTATTGACTGCTGTGGGTTTGCCACTAGCGGGCATTGTCGCGGTGGCGATTGCCGGTGGCTCTTGGGAACAATTGACACAAGATCTTCCCAAGCGCATCGCGACCCTGATGGCGGTCCTGATCTTTATCATTATTGGCCCAGCCTTTGCTGCGCCGCGCACTGGGTTAGTCGCTTACGAAATGGCGGTCAATCCACTGATCCCCAACCCCACCCAAATGGATCTGACCATTTTCTCCGTGGTGTTTTTTGCTGTGGCGGCGTTTTTTGCATGGTCACAGGGTAAGCTGATTGACATGATAGGTAAGGTATTGACACCCTTGCTTTTTGTTGGCCTTATCGTGTTGGCGATTGCGGTGTTTATCAATCCGCAAGGACCATTTTTACCCGCAGCAGGCGAGTATTTAAGCCAACCGTTAACCAAAGGGTTTTTGGAAGGCTACAACACCATGGATACCTTTGCTTCCTTGATGTTTGGCATGTTGATTGTCGATGCGATCCGCAGTCGCGGTGTGAGCGATCAAAAAGCGACCACCAAATACCTCATCAGCGCTGCGGTTATTGCTGCAGTCGGTTTAGCTTTTGTCTATATGTCACTGTTTTATCTTGGCGCAACCAGCGGTTCTATTGCGTCAGGTGTCGATAATGGCGGCGCGGTATTAAGCCTTTACGTGCAAGCCTTGTTTGGCCAGTACGGTCAATGGGTGTTGTCGGTGATTGTCTTATTGGCGTGTCTG
>JBFGYW010000167.1:0-6428 GCA_041587235.1 Vibrio sp. | reverse complement strand
TGACCAGCGCGACCACCGTTTCCTCGTCAACAATTGCTTGGAACATTACCAAGGGCCAAAAGCGGATCTGATTTTGTGTAACCCCCCCTTCCACCAACAGCAAACCGTGACCGACCACATCGCATGGCAAATGTTTGTCGATAGCCACAAAGCGCTTAAAAAAGGCGGCCAACTGCAAGTGATTGGCAATCGACATTTGGGTTACCAACACAAGCTAACTCGCCTTTTTGGCCAGCATAATGTCAAAGTTTTGGCCAGTAATAAAAAGTTTGTCATATTTTTAGCAACCAAATAGTGTTGTGGCTGTCTTCACTGATAAGATAACCTATGCTAAAACTAACTCGTTAAAACTATTATGATAATCAAGGAATGCAAAATGAAAAAAATGGCTTTCGTTGCCGCGGTCGTTCTGCTAAGCGCTTGTGCTGCCCCTCAACCCCAGCAGCTCAATTTGCACCCTTCTGCGACGCTGAGCTCTGCTCAACTCGTACAAGGCAAAACCTATGCCCTGACCAGTAAAGATTTAAGAACGGCACAATACGTGGCTTTAATTGATAACGGCCACGCCAATGTCATTCCAATGCACAGCCGCCAAAATTTGCGTGTCACTCTTGAAGAAACCCTTGCAAAACAGTTTAACTCACAAGGCTTTGCCGCCAACTTAAACAGTGAGAACAACGTCGAGCTCGACATTGAAGATCTGTTGGTCAACGTCAAACACAGTGTGCTTAGCAGTGATATGGAAGGCAAAATCGTCCTAACTGTTATCGCTGAAACGCCGCGCGGTAAACTGACCAAAACCTTTACTGGCACGGCAAAGCGTTCGGCGCCTTTAAGTGCGTCTGATGAAGACATCACTCGCGTGGTTAACGATTTAATTAACATGACACTCGAAGACATCGGCAACGATAAAGAATTGCGTGATTACATGAAGGAGAACTTCTAATGCTGCGCACCTTGCTATTGTCTTTAACTTTGCTTTCCGCTTCGGTCTTTGCCGGCCCTAAAGTCGCGGTAGAAACCAACCTCGGTGATTTCACTTTAGAGCTCAATCGCCAACTGGCTCCCATCACGGTCGCCAACTTTCTGACCTACGTTGAGGATGGCAGTTACGTCGGCAGTCAATTTCACCGCGTGATCCCCGGCTTTATGGCCCAAGGCGGCGGCTTTGACCAATCGATGAATCGCTTGGCAACTCGTAGCCCGATTGTCAATGAAGCCAATAATGGCTTGAGTAACAAAACGGCGACCATCGCTATGGCGCGTACCCAAAACCCAAACTCGGCCACACGTCAGTTTTTCATCAACTTTAAAGACAATGCTTTTCTCGACTACAGTGCTCGCTCCGCCGGTTACGCGGTGTTTGGCCAAGTCATTGAAGGCTTTAATGTCGTGCAAAAAATGGCTCAGCAACCCACCGAGTCTCGCCAAGGCATGCAAGATGTTCCTGTCTCGCCGATCGTCATTAGCAAAATGACCCTGATCTCAGAAAACTAATCCTCAAGGGGGCCTTGTGCCCTCTTCTTTAAAGGAGCCTTTATGACCCGCCTCGTGTCTTGGCGCCAAGTCTTGTTCAGTTATTGGGATCGACGCTTACTGGCCATTTTTCTTTTGGCTTGTTCGAGTGGCTTTCCTTGGGCTTTAATTGGTTCTAGCATGTCCGGTTGGCTAACCGATGCCGGTTTAACGCGCAGTACCATAGGTTTTTTTGGCAGTGTATTTAGCGTTTACGCCATCAACTTTCTCTGGGCGCCGATGATCGACAGGCTAACACCGCCATTCCTGGGCCGCTGGCTCGGATCCCGTCGCAGTTGGATCTTTGCTTGCCAAGTGATCATTGTCCTCGCCACTTGGCAACTGTCTCGTTTAGAGCCGCAACATCAACTGATCACCATGTCTCTCTTTGCCTTGATCATTGCCATCGCCTCTGCCACTCAAGATATCGCCATTGACGCCTATCGGATTGACAGTTTTGCCAAACACGAAGAACACAAATTGCCTCAGGCGTCAGCTATCGCGGTGATTGGTTGGTGGACCGGCTACTCCTTACCTGGCTATCTGGCTTTTGTTACCGCCGATCAATTGGGCTGGCCAAATGTCTATCTCGAGCTGACGGCAGTGGCGGTGTTGTTGTCCTTAATGACATTGCTGGTCAAAGAACCCGTCACACAAAGAGCCGAACTGCAACAACAGGCCAAGCAACGCTACCAACAGCATTCACAACACCGTTTTGTCAATTGGTTGTTGGTGTCTTTTGTTGAACCGTTTCGCGACTTTTTTGATCGCAATGGCGTGAAAGTAGCGCTCACTTTGTTGTCTTTTGTTTTTTTGTTTAAAATTGGCGAAGCCTTTCTCGGTCGCATGTCGATCACCTTTTATCGCGATATCGGTTTTAGCAATGAGCAAATTGCCGATTATTCGAAATTGATTGGCTGGGGCAGCACCGTGGTGTTCACCTTGATCGGCAGTGCGGTGAATGTCCGTTTTGGCGTCGTTAAGGGGCTGATGATAGGTGGCGTGGCGATGGCAGCGAGCAACCTCATGTTTGCCGTCATTGCGCAAATCGGGCCCAATCCGCATTGGTTATTGGCCACCATCTTGGTCGATAATTTTACCACGGCCTTTTCAACCATTGCGTTTGTGTCGTTTCTAACCGTGCTCACTGGCCAGGCGTTTTCTGCCACCCAGTACGCTTTACTCGCCTCACTCGGTAACCTCAGTCGTACAACTTTGGCGTCATTTAGTGGTCAGTTGGTCGATTTTCTCGACAGTTGGAGCGTATTTTTCACCCTTACCGCGGTCATGATCATACCGAGTTTAGTGATGCTGTTTTTTCTGCGGCACTTTTTTAAACGCCTGCTATCTCAATCTTAAGGCGAAAAAGCGCACCATTCCTTTACCAAGGCAGAAAAGACGACATCAAGTCGACACCAAGAAAAAAGCCGCTTGCCCTAATATGGACTAAGCGGCTTTTTGGTTTAGAAAAAGAGATGCGATTAAGGGAATACTCGATTACCCAACCAATTAAACACTCTTGCGACCCCTCGGGTGAAGACCATTCTCTCGGTCAGTACCGTTAAACACAAGCAGTCCTCGAGTTCGGAAGTTTTCGGACTGTGTTCTATCGACGCATCGCGCACCATCAAATCGCCTTGGTGATAGTGACCGTCTTCATCACTGAAACCACCGTGTAAAATCAGGGTCGACTCAATGCCTTGGTGAGTATGACGCGGTATGGTCACCCCAGGGGCGATATAGAGTAAATTCATTGGGCTGTGTTCGCCGCCAAGATCGATTTTGGCACTCATTATCTTGCCGCCAAAACTGCGCCATTTGCCTATATAAGGCCGGATTGACTGCAACGAAGGCGGCAGTGAAAAAACCTGTCCATTGACGTCAATATCAAAGGCACTTTTTACCGGTGCTGATTGTGCGATCGCCGGTTGCTTGACGATATCATCAAACATGCATTGCCAGTGTTGGCCATCGTCGTCATTGCCAAGCGCCGATAACATCGATGAGTCTGCAGGTGTGTCAAAGGCATCTTGGGCCAATTCTTGCTCAAACATTTTCACCTGAGCTCTGCATTCAGCGCAACTTTCAAGGTGAGTGGCGACAATTAAAGCGGTTGCCTCGTCAATATCGCCACTGGCATACGCGCGAAGCATTAAAGATTGAGGATGATTGTTCATGGTTGCTCCAATTGCATTGAATGTTTCAGTTTTTCGACCGCGAGCCGCAATCTCGATTTGACCGTACCGAGTGGAATATCAAAGCGCTCTGCCACTTCTTGGTGTGGTAACTCCTCAAGATAGACAGCTTTGACCACATCGCGCTGATTTTCAGGCAAACGATCTAAAAACTGGATCACTTGTTGCTTTAAACGGTCATGTTCTGGCGAATAAGCATCGATAAGATCAGCTGGACAATAATCTGCCGGCCACAAATCTTCCGAAGACACATGACTTACGCGGCCTTTGTGTTTGCGCAACAAATCAAAACACAAGTTACGCACAATGGTATAAATCCACGTGGATAAAGCACTTTTGTCACTGTCAAACAAATGTGACTTTTGCCACACCGTCGTCATCGCCTCTTGCACCACTTCCAGCGCGACTTGTTCGTTGCCGACGTGCTTGATTGCAAACGCTTTTAGTTTGGGCGAGTAAAAGTGAAACAAGAGAGCAAAAGCTTGTTTGTCTCGTTGCTGGACTTGCTGCATGCACTCTGCCCAGTCGGCTTTACTCATGGAACTCGCGTCTCTAATCCCGTTCATCTCACTGTCCTTAAAGATAAGCTTATTAAGAGTGTATACGAGGATGGCAAAAAAAGGATCAGTGAGACGTATTATGTTGAGTTGCCGTGCTGTCATCGCAGAGCAAAGTATGGTGTAAAAACGCTAACGTATCTTGGCAAGTCTTAGCCAACACTAATTGGTTTAACGGCACTTGATTTAACGGCAGTAACTCTAACCAGCGCTGAGAAACCCACGCCGAATCGTCAAAATGGGTTGGCGTATTGAGCTTTTCTAACTGGGGAAACTGATGGTAAACCTCATTCAAACTGTCGGCGAGTACCGCATCCGCTTTGGTGATCGGCTCACTGGGCCAACGGCCGATTGTGTCCACTTCACAAAGTCGCAAGCCGTCAAACTCCGTCTCTACCTTGTGAATAATACAGCGCTCTTGCCCCTGAACGGTAATCCCCAGCAAGCCGTCGTCAAGCTGCTCGAAATCGACGATAGACACCACACTGCCCACTCGCTCTAACGAGGTTTTCTGCCACACCTCATTACTTGCCGGTGCCACACACATGACAAAATTTTGTTTGTGGCTCAGGCAGTCTTTTACCAAGCGCTGATACCTAGGTTCAAAGATTCTCAATTTCATCTGCCCACCCGGCAGCACAATTGAGCTTAGCGGAAATAAACTGAATTTTTCCATAACACCCTCTTTTTTTATTTCAAAAAGAGTTACGGATAACAAAAAAAAAAGATCAAAACCAAGTGCCTCTCAAGCAAGACCTGTACGAGAAGCTCCCCCCGAAAAATAAGCACCCAAGGGCATAAACGATTGCGCAAACGTTTATGCGTTCAAACAACCACCACAACGATGAAATAATCAACAGGATTAATAAAAGTTTAATCTTTTATTTAAAATAGTGATCCGGGTCACCTAATTTTGTGAAAACTGCTAATCAGACCACTTTAAATTGGGAGATAAAACGCTATTATCAATCTTGTAGGAACAATAAAAACAGCGCATGGAATGCGTATCATGGATTATCAACATAGAGAGTTAATAAATGCGTAAATCACTTTTAGCGTTAAGCCTTTTAGCAGCAACTTCAATGCCTGCGTTTGCCGCCGACTATTCTGATGGCGACATTCACAAAAACGATTACAAATGGCTTCAATTTAATCTAATGGGTGCCTTTAACGAACTTCCAGGTGAATCTGATCACGACTACCTAGAAATGGAATTTGGCGGTCGCTCTGGTCTGTTTGACCTCTACGGCTATGTTGATGTCTTTAACTTAACTAGCGACCCTGACAGTGACAAAGCCGATGCCTCCAGCAAAATCTTTATGAAGTTTGCGCCGCGCATGTCGTTAGATGCATTAACCGGCAAAGATTTGTCGTTTGGCCCAGTGAAAGAGCTCTACGTCGCCTCTCTGATTGAATGGGATGGTGGTGTTGACGGTGTTAATAACCAAAAAATTGGTTTGGGCTCAGACGTTGAAGTGCCTTGGCTGGGCAAAATTGGCCTGAACTTCTACGGCGTTTACGACGGCAACGAAAAAGGCTGGAACGGTTATCATATTGCCACCAACTGGTTTAAACCGTTTTACTTCTTCGACAATGGCTCGTTCTTGTCATACCAAGGTTACATCGATTGGCAATTTGGCATGAAGAGTAAATACGGAGCAACTTCTTCCACTGGCGGTGCCATGTTCAACGGTTTGTACTGGCATTCAGAGCGCTACGCCCTTGGTTACGGCCTTAAAGCATTCAAAAACATCTACGGTATCGAAGATGGCCATGACTATGGCTTTGCAGTCGCTGATTCCACCGGTTTTGGTCATTACATCGCGGCGACTTACAAGTTCTAATCGTGTGACAAGTTCACAATTCACGTAAAAATGGCGCTCTGGCGCCATTTTTTATTGCTGGTATTTTTTCACCCTGCCCTATTCTTCCTTTCAGTGTTAAGCTTTATTCTTACTTAACCCTTTGTTGGAACAAACCCAGTCATCAAAATTTACTATGAACATTGTTATTTTAGGCCCAGGGGCGATTGGCTCCTTGTGGGCGTGTCATTTACAGCGCAGCGGCCATCGAGTCAGCCTGTTGGGGCGACAGCTTGGCGAGTACCAGCGAACGTTTAACGGGCAAACTTATCACTTCCCCTCGGCACAGACACCTGAGT
>JBFGYW010000166.1:0-6492 GCA_041587235.1 Vibrio sp. | reverse complement strand
TTCTCACTCCAAACCAAAAAACTTTATTAAATACAAAAGCTTAGCAAAAAGTCACGCCATGTATTACCCTCTGAGTTCGATACATGGCGCTATTTTTTAAAAGCCACTTTCTTTTTACCCTGGGTCTGACTCACTTTTGTTACGCTCTCGAAATCCCTGCCTCAGTAACAAGATCAAACGGCGGTACTGCGTATCACTGCAGCTATCGCGCCACAAATAACACTTTTTTCCATCGCTTAGCATTAAGACCAACAAAAAATAACGCAAGCCAAGATAAGCATTGAGCAGAGTAAAGAAGTCGGGGGATGAATCACACCCTCGCCGCATCATCACCTGAAAGCTCCCTTGTACTCTTAAGTGCCCATCAAACGGCGCTGGCAGCAACGTGTCTTGCGCCCACGAGCGAGTGAGAAGACTCAACAGTAAAAGAGTGGCCAGCAAAGGGATCTCACAAACCACTGATGCATGAGCTAACGCTAGGCACAAGAAGCGATTAGCCCAACGAGCTTGATGGGAATGGGTAACTTGTAGATTAACGGACTTTGCCAAGGTTATAAGCAACGATTTTATCAACCATAGCCGCATGACCTAGGTTTTCACTGCGACCGTGCCCCATAACCCAACTGAATAAGTCGGGATCATCGCACTCGAGAAGCGCGACAAACTCTCTTTGTTCGTCTTGATTCAGTGATTCAAAACACTCTTCAAAAAAAGGCATGATCACGACATCCAATTCAAGCATGCCTCGACGACAAGCCCATTTAATTCTTGCCTTTTCTTCCGCTGTATACATGAATGCTCATCCTTTATGGTTATTTTATTCCCTTTGAGTTTACCAAGGCTTACTGGCCATCAAAAGTGCGTCAGCTCACACTCCGGATTCAAGCTGACAAAATTTATAATCCGCATTACCATAGACGCTCAAATTGATTAACGATAGGTAACGATTTATGCAATGGTCAGAATACTTTCAGCCCTCTTCCCTCGATGAGCAATCCGCCCTTCCTCCGCTCGCACTTGTAAACCTCGACCAGTATAAAGCGATCACTCTTGTCGGCGACGATGCCAGCAGCTATCTCCAAGGTCAAATTACTTGCGATGTCACTTCACTTGAGCGCGAAAAGTCGACTCTTGGAGCTCACTGCGATGCCAAAGGGAAAGTGTGGAGTGTCTTTCGTCTATTTCACCATCAAGACGGTTTGGCCATGGTGCAAGACGCCAGTGCCATTGCCACCGAATTAACTGAAATCAAAAAATACGCGGTATTTTCCAAAGTCACCATCGAAGAAAGCTCACAATTAGTTCTCGGTATACTGGGCCCAAATGCAGATGAGTTTATCGATGCACAATCAGACACTCGCGCAGACGTTCGCTCTGTTTTAGGTGGTACGGCTGTCAAAGTGGACTCACAGCGCTGGATGTTACTGATTGAACCCGAACAGATCGAGCACTACCTCAATGCAGTCGAAATCAAATTCACCGCTTTGATTTGGGACCGCTTCGATATTGAAGCCGGCCTACCAAGGTTGCCACAGAGCCAACAAAGCCAACACATTCCTCAAGCGTTAAACCTGCATTTACTTGGCGCTATTAGCTTTACCAAAGGCTGCTACACAGGCCAAGAAATTGTTGCTCGGGCCAAATACCGTGGGATTAATAAACGCGCGTTATACCCAGTAAAAACCGAGGGTATATTACCTGTCGATACCCCTTTGACACTTGAGCGACAAGTCGGTGAAAACTGGCGTAGCGCCGGTGAACTATTAATGCATTACCGATTTGAAAACCAAGGTGCAATGGGGCTAGTAGTATTGCCAAATAACCTAGAAGCTGACACCCGATTGCGCTTGGCTGAGCAACCTGATATCGAATGGTCGTTTGCCGATCTCCCTTACTCACTCACGGAAGATTAACGGTGTTTTCCACTTCTGTGACACAGTGGTTAGACGAGCAAAACATCGACTATCGAGTGCTAAAACACAGTAAAGCTACTGTGACTATCACTGATACCGCCCGTGAGCGCGGTATCAGTGAACAACAAATGGTCAAAACGATATTGCTGTGCGACCCCGCTGGGCAATTGTTCTTAGCTTGTGTACCTGGCGATCGTCAAGTCTCACCGCAAAAAGTACGGGAACGTCTGCAAACTCGACGTTTAACTTGTGTAAGTCATGATAAGTTGCGCTCACTAACCGGCTTTGCTCCGGGTACCTTAGTCCCTATCATGTGGTGTAAAGATATTCCGGTAATTTTCAGTCGCCAATTACTCAACCAGCCTCAACTTACTATAAGTAGTGGTTCCCCCATGGCCGGCCTATTACTCAGGAGCCGAGATTTACTCTCCCTTGCCGACCCGATCGTCGACGATATTTGCCGCTAAAACACCGAAGCAATCGTTTGCTTTTTGTTGTCCGTTCAGTTTAAAATAAACACTTGTCGGAATCAGTTCACTGAGGTTTATCTCAGTGCTGATTTACAGTCACCTCGTGTGATGACGAGAGAGGATAAGCGGCATTGGACAATCGATACCTCAACTTATCAACTCGAACTTAAATCCTTATTTGTGTTATGCCTACCTTCGGTAGGCTTTTTTTATCTCTTTTCAATCACGCACGAACTTCTCACTTTTATCCTATTCTTAGCAATAAAAACAACATTACTCATTGCCATTTATGCCATCGCTAACACAAAACACCAAAAGCATGGAGTTTTTAAGCAAAAACATGCACAAGCTCGCAGCATTTTATTTAGCAAATCGTTAGGATAGCGCCGGAACAACAAGGATAGGAAAAAGGAATTCAATATGAGATTGTTTAAACGTTACACGCCCAGCATGGTGGCTAAACACGTAACTCGTTTATTCAAAGGCTGTATCTATATTGATGGTATTGGAAAATTGGACTTTGACCAAGGAAAGGTCATGTTACCGCCAGAAGCGCAAATCAAGCACTTTAAAGCGGTCAAAGAAATCAATCAAGAAATCAGTAAGTTGAGAACATTGCAATACGCATAATACGCGGTTAATTCACTGTGCGCTTTACTCACGTAAAGCGCACTTTTTATTTGCTATTTCTCTTGCGCCAGGTCAGGTAAGTGTCCTGATAACCCCAAGGCGCGATTCATCAATAGACCTTTAGCACCAGGTAAATGGCCGGTGAGGTTCATCCCAACACCGCGTAGCCATTTTTTAGCTGGGTTAGAGCCGGAAAATAATTCTTTAAATCCTTGCATCGTCGCAATCATTTTAGCCGCTTCAGATTTGCGCCAGCGCTCGTAGTAACGCAGGTTTTTCAATCTTCCAATGTCTTCCCCTTGCTGCCAAAGCGCCAAAACCTCTTGCGCCAAACTCGCGGCATCCAATAAACCCAAATTGACACCTTGACCGGCCAATGGATGAATGGTGTGAGCAGCATCCCCCACTAAAGCAATGCGATCTTTGGCAAAACTGCGCGCATAACGCATTTTCAAAGGGACCATATTGCGCTCGCCAACCACTTCACAAAGTCCCAAGCGCAAATCAAATTCACTACTTAACAAGCGATTAAATGACGCAACATCGCAATTCATCAATTGCTCTGCTCGATACTCATCGGTTGACCAGACGATCGAGGACAAGTTCTCTTCCGCTAATGGCAAAAAGGCTAAAGGCCCGCTAGGGGTAAAAATCTGCCTAGCCACTTGATCGTGCGAACGATCCGTTTTCACCGTAGCAACAATCGAGTTGTGGCCATAATCCCACTGCGTTAAGGGGATATTTTGTGTTGTGCGCAGCCAAGAATGCGCCCCGTCAGCCCCAACCACCAATTTGGCGGTCATGGTTTGACCGTTATTGAGACTCAACCAAGCTTCACCTTCACCGACAGCAACACTTTGACATTGCACTGGCGAAAAATAGGACACGCTTTCTTGTTGCATCACACAATCCATCAAGGCTGCTTGAACGACTCGGTTTTCAACGATGTGGCCAAGATTGGCCTGAGATAATTGTTTGGCACTAAAATCAATCTTTGCGAAGCTGTCTTTTTCCCATACTTCCATCGCTTGATATGGGGCACAGCGCCTGGCTGTGATCCCTTGCCAAGCGCCGAGTTTTCTCAGCATCACTTCACTAGAACGGTTCAGCGCCGACACGCGATTATCGGGAATGTCGTTCAAATCCAAACTCGGGGTTTTCCCTTCTATTATCGCAATGCGCAAATCACTGTCTTTGAGCGCCAAAGCAAGTGACAACCCCACCATTCCACCGCCAATTATTGCTACATCAACGCTTTGCATCATGATCTTTTCCTTTCCTTAGCGCTCACCGCGCCCCAAAGTGAGTGTCAGCAGTGGATGCTTGATACCGGGCAATTTATCGAGAGCCACTAAGCCAATATTGCGACCAAACCGCATTAACGGCAGATCATTTGAAAACAAATGGACTAAATTTCGCGTCAAGCCAACTGTGTGCTGCTTGTCTTTAATACGTCGTCGTTGGTAGCGCTGCAACAAGGCGGCACTGCCAAAGTCTTGGCTAGTCAGCAACTCTTCAATCAAAGAAGCTACGTCTCGAATCCCCAAGTTAAAGCCCTGGCCGGCAATAGGGTGAAGCGCTTGAGCAGCATTGCCAATACAGGCGACTCGGTGTGATGTGAAAGCGTAGCGCTGTTTTAACACCAATGGGTAACTGTGCCGTTGCCCGATCTGCTCAAAGCGCCCTAATCGCCAACCAAATTCATGTTGTAACTGGTGCAAAAACGCCTCGTCATCCATAGCAAGTCGTTGTTCGGCCATATCAGGCGGCATACACCAAACAAGAGATAAGCGGTTTTCGCTCATCGGCAATAGCGCGATAGGCCCTTGTGGAGTGAAACGCTCAAATGCGCAGCCCGCGTGTGATGTATCCGTTGATACATTGGCGATGATCGCGTGCTGAGCAAAATCTTCTTCATCCGCAGGTAAGTGGCAAAGCTCAGCCACTTTTGACTGACCTCCGTCAGCGGCAACGAGTAACGGTGTGGCCAGTTGCTGACCATCGTCTAACTCAAGGGTAACGATGTCAGATTGCCGGTCGAGGTCGACAATTTGGTTAGGGCACAAAAAATCGATATTGGCACACTGAGCAATACGTTGGCGAAAAAGGCGACCAATGGTCTGCAACTCGACCACGTGACCTAGCGCATCGACCCGCTCTTGCTGCGCATCAATATCGGTCATGGCTAAGCGACCTTGCTCAGAAACGTGGATTCGTTCGATCGCCGTCGCATGCGGTTCTATATCTGACCAAAGTTGATATTTCTTGAGTAAGTTTACCGTACCGTGTGACAAGGCAATACAACGCGCATCAAACCCAGGGTGGGCCTCGCTCAATTCAAACGGTTCAACAATGGCAATATTACGTGGCTGAGGGTCTAAATGTGCCAACCCCAAAGCTAAGGTTGAACCGACCATAGCACCGCCAGAAATTACGATATCGTAATGCTTCACCCGCGCTCCTTAGTGAATCGTTTTGGCCTTTGGTATCTGGCGCCCCAGATCGGTGTACAAGGTCAATGCACAGACTTTGACGTGTTCGCTGACAATCGCGAATGCCTGTTGAGCATCTTCATCTTCGACTTGCTCATCCAAAGACTCCACCACCACATTGCCGATTTCTTTTAAATCCGACAAACACTCTTTACCAACACTATCAAGCGTATCAAGCGAAGCCCCAGACAGGCCCAGTCCTGCAAGAAAGCTATTGGTCCACTCCGCTAGGGCCTCAGCGCGTTGCGATAATGCCGTTTTCCCGTCCTCCGCTGGCAAGCACAAAGATACGCTTAAATCATCGGTTTTGAGCTCTTGGGCAATCACATCTATCATAGTGGCAGCTTGAGCCAGTGCCTCTGTCGGCCATCCCATACCTTCATTGGTATAATCAAACAGCACTGGCTGCCATGATTGATCTTCTGTTGTAATGCCACCCACAACCACCCCCATAAGCATACCGTGTAGCTCTGCGGCAGTCACAGCGAGACTCGCGCGGCGCAATGTCATGTTCAAACCGTCGTAATCAGGCAAAGTCTTTGTAGTCATAGTTGATTTTCTTTGTCGGTAAATATAAGCGAATATTACCACTGTCGGGAGAGAGACGAAATCAATCGAGTCAATAATCCTGTTGAGATTTCAAACAAATTGCACATTTACTAACTCATTGGTACATTTGACGATTGACCTTACAGAGAAAAACTTGAATATTTGTTCTCAAGTCCCTATAGTTTTTCGTGACAGCCAAGAGCGGCCTTGTCATCCAATGCGCATTGAAGAGTTTTCTACATGAGTAACCACGCGGTAGACATTGAAATTTTAGGTAAAATTACCCGAGTCAACTGTCCAGAAGGACAAGAAGCTTCACTCAAAAGTGCGGCGCAAGATTTAGATTCTCGTTTGAAACAAATGTCTGATCGTAGTAAGGTGACCAATGAGTTACAGCTTCTAACGATTGCAGCACTGAACGCCGTTTACGAACTGCGC
>JBFGYW010000165.1:0-6549 GCA_041587235.1 Vibrio sp. | reverse complement strand
GTGCCTAGCACAATTGCCCCTGCCCGTTCTAACAGGTCAATAACCGGTGCATTCGCCTTTGCGGGACCTTGAGCGTATTCAAATGAGCCAAACTCTGTCGTTAATCCTTTAATATCGACCAGTTCCTTAACAACAATAGGAAGTCCAGCCAAAGGGCCGATTTCACCACTTTCAGCAAATATTTTCTGTTTCTGATGAACTTGATTTACAGCATTTTGTTCCAGCAGTTTTGCAATAGCATGCCATTTAGTGTTTTGTTTTTTTATTTTTTCAATACAAATAGTGACCGTTTCTTCTAATAAAGAAGCTTTGGTCTGAATCGACAGCGAGGGTTCTGTATTCAACATGTTCGCCTAGCCCTAATAACCAATATTCAGATAAACGAAATAATATCAGAGCTCAATTTAGCATTGAATGTACAAAATGAAGCTACTTGACGCAACAAAGGAAACCAGTCGCAACTAGCTGTCACTTCTTACACAGTGAGCCACCTCCAGACCAGAACGATCAAATCAAAATCAACCAAAGAAATGTCTGTTCAATCGTTGTCTTTATGGCTATTTATAGACGAAAATTTGCATCAAAGGTCGTTGCTCTTAGAGGTTGTTCAAATTCACCAGCAGACGTCAAATGAAAGGCAACAGAACGAGAAATTTGCATCGAGGAAATCGGAAACAAACCACATTGAGATAAGGCTTGTTTGACGTGTGTCGTACGACCTATGTATTCTAAAAGTACCCTTGATGCTGATGGCTCATGAGTATCACCCGCAGACACGCCCAAAATTAAACCCGATAACATGGAAATCCGATTCCTATAATTAGGGTAAAGTACTTTTTGAGTCAATTCAGCACCGGTTATTGTTTCCGTATCAAATAAATGAACTCTGTCCCCGACCAAAGAAATTCCCCCTGAATACTTATGAACATCAGGGCGACCTTTTTGATCTATGTGGTTAAGCCTTTCAATACGTTTGTACATAGTAAAATCTTTCCAACCATAGACATAAGTCAAAGCACGCAATATATGGCCAGGTGTAGTAAATGACAAATAATATTCGTAATAATAACCGTGCATTTTGGTTAACGTGTTTCGATGTCGTTGCGTTTCTTTAATTACCGAAGCAACACCAGGAGGCACTTGCAGATCATCGCGGGTATGAGTGGGACGTAAACGGATGATATTTCCGAATTGATCATGAGGCATTAAAATCTCATACTCATCGACACCAAAAAAATCACAAATACGACGCAAGTTATATCGCGTGGGAAATGAACGACCAGACAAATATTTCATAAATTGTTGTCGATTGATCCCTAATTTACGACACATTTCTGAAATAGAAGGGTAATAGCTAACGGCCAATTTAAGGTTGGCTTTGAAATTTTCTGAAGTAAAGTCTTCGTTGGTCATCAAGTTTCCTTTCCTATTCTTAGGATATCGCTTCCGTTTAATCGTCGCTTGTCCTATAAACTAAACGTCCATTGCCATTGGCTCAATAGAAGAATTGATCGCATCCACTAAATTCACTAAATCCCGCTTACACTTTGGGGTTAGTTCATAGCCAAAGTTAACCCGAACGCAATTAATATATAAATCAAGTGTACTAAATAGTCTTCCTCCTCTGATATCCAATGCATGCTGATTCAAAAGCCTATCGAGTTTCTCTGCATCTAACCCCAGAATTTGCAGCCACAACACCATCCCGCCTAGTGGTTGGCTAATCTTAACACTCGATGGAAGATGGGTACGCAAATAGCTAAAGTAAGCCTCTTTCAATTGCACTAAGCAATGCTGACGCCGCTTGAGGTGTTTGCTGTACTGACCGCTATCGATAAAATCACTGATAGCTAACTGGATCGGTAACGCAACGCCGTCAGTCCCACTGATAAACTGCTCGCAAAACCTATCAAGGAAACGGCCGGGAACACACCAGCCCAGCCGATAGCTTGGTGATACACTTTTCGTGATAGAGCCACACCAAATAATATAACCATCACGGTCATAGTACTTGGCAGGTAATGGCATCTGCCCACCATGTGATAGCTCTGCGTAAACATCATCTTCAATGACAGGAATTTGGTACTGATTGGCAAGTTGTGCCAACCTCTTTTTTTGAGCCGGTGACATTGTGAGCCCTTGTGGGTTCATATGCGTGGTACAAAAAACCGCGGCTTTGACCTCCCTTAATTGAAAATGATGTTCCAGTTGTTTGAGGTCGATACCCTCATCTAATGAAGGGATCTCGATAATGTTTCTTTCTAACTGCCCGAGCAAGGCCAAAATGCCATTGTAGCAAGGTGAACTGATCGCAACCGTATCCCCGGGTTTCGTCAAAGCCATTAACGCCATTTTTATTGCCATCATACACCCCGATGTCACCACCCAATCTTGCGGTGCCACCACAAGCCCAGAGGAAGAAAAGTGAGCGGCGAGAGACTGGCGAAGGCCGAGATCGCCTTGTGGCTCTGGATAATCATTGATGCGCTCGCCCATGCGTTTGATACTGCGGCGAAAACTGCGCTCTAGCTCTGCCACAGAAAGCGCATCATTGGGCATATTCGCCATTCCCAAAGGCCCGGAAGTGGTAGGACTTTGTTGGTGAGAAGATAAGTCCACCTGAGTGACCATGCTGGTAAAATGTGCCCACTCAGGGGTATTGGTATCGATATGTCGTGAGGAAACAAAATAGCCGGTTTTCGGGCGTGATTCTATCCAACCTCTTGATTCAAGCTCTTGGTAACAGTTGAGCGCCGTCGTCATACTCACCGATTGCTGCTTGGTCAATTGGCGTAAAGAAGGCATCTTACTGCCGATGTGACGCGTCCCTTGTTCTATTTCAGCAATAAATTGACCGGCAAGCTCTTGGTATAATGACATCTTCCCCACCTTTAATCTGTACTCTTTTTAATATAAAAAACTGTACCTGTACCCTTTTATGTTGGCAAGCCATAATCCATTTTTCACCTGCCCCGTCAATCGACAGACAAAAAAGGACATGCCTAATAATGAAAAAACAAGACCTATGGCTCGCCATTGCCGTGATGGCCATCTGGGGGTTTAATTTCTCGATGATCAAAATGGGGGTAACGCACGTTAACCCCCTATTAACCACCGCTGCTCGCTTTTTACTCGCGGTCATTCCCGCCATTTTTTTTATCGCCCGACCGCAAGTCGCTTGGCGTTATTTGATTGCTTATGGGGTGGTGTTTGGCATCGGAATTTGGGGGATGGCCTCTTGGTCGATCAGCGCTGGGCTCTCGTCGGGTATCGCTTCTATTTTATTGTCAGGTAATGTCTTAATCGGCATGGTCGTCGGCATCGTTATTTACCGAGAAACCCTCACACCGGCAAAAGTGGTTGGCGCTTTGCTGGCCTTAATCGCTTTAGCCACCTTAGTGCTTGCCGCCAGTGGCAACATCACCATGAAAGGGTTGATCTTAATTAGTATTTCCGCCTGCAGTTGGACCTTGATGAGCATTATCATCAAATCGGCAAAAACCACCCAAGCCTTTGCGTTTAACGTATGGGGTATGCTGTTTGCCCCACTGCCATTGGTGTTGTTTGCCGTCGCCATTCACGGCCCGACTATTTTGTCACAAGCTTTGGTATTGTGGGATTGGCACACCTCATTGGCGGTCGCGTTTCAGGCCTACCCAACCACGCTATTTGGTTATTGGGTGTGGAATAAAATGGTCATCCAATACCCGCTGAGCACAGTTTCACCCCTGCCGTTATTGGTGCCGGTGTTTGCGATGATAAGTGGTTTCTTTTTCTTCGCAGAAACACTGAGCTGGCCACAAGTGTTGGCTTCCGGGTTGTTTTTAATTGGTATTGGTTTGATCTTAAAGCCACTCAAGCAAAAGCGAGTTAAGGACAACACCTCTGAAATAAAAGCGCCAGTACCAACATCCTAAACGAAAAACGCCCTGTCAATGTGTGCAAACACTGACAGGGCAAGCATTATCGATTTAACGCCAAATACGCCCCAGCAGCAATCATAATACTGCCCGAGCCTTGATTAAGACGCTTTTGGGCACGAGGTGTTTTAAACAAACGCGCCATACGACTGGCCGTTAGCGCAATCAACATCAGTCCCAACATCAAAGCCAGTGAGGATAAAACGCTGACTAAGACCATATCGCGAGCAGAGAGCAAATTTAGGTCAATAAACGTCGGTAAAAACGAGATGTAAAATAAAATGACTTTGGGGTTAGAAGCCGAAATCAAAAAACCTTGCAACCAACCGGAAAAAAACGAACCGGATGACACTTGGGGGGCGCTCTCATCGATCCCTTGCTGCGGGCCGACGACAGCGCGAAACATTTTGTAGCCAAGATAAATCAGATAAGCACTGCCGATGTAGCGGATCGCTAAAAATAAGGTTTCCCAGTGCTCAGCGATGGCCGCGAGGCCAAAGCAAGCCAGTAACAAATACACCAGATCGCTCATCGTCATTCCGAGCGCCAAACTCAAACAAGCCCTTGGCCCCTGTGTCATCGAGCGCGCCAGTATGGCAAATACGCCTGGCCCTGGCGTAATACCAAACACAAAAATAGCCAAAAAGAAGGTGACGGCAGCTTCCAACGACATTGGTGTATCCTTATTGATAATCGTGATCAGAATGAATAACCGCATCATTTAGTCAAGTGACTAAAGACAGTATAAAGCCAGGCTTTAGCGATCCAGCCCCAAAAGCACAGCGCCAGTACGCTCACCAGCGCTGAATTATTGAATGTTATCGACTAAGCGCTAGCACACCGCCACCATGGCTTGGGCGAGAGTCGCAATGTCAGTCGGTTTTAGACCGGCAAGGTTGACACGCCCATTTGGCAAACCATAAATACCAAATTCAGATTGTAGACGGCCCATTTGCTCTGGCGTCAGTGGTAGCAGTGAAAACATGCCTTTTTGATTGGCGATCGCTTGCCACTCACCTGGAGCACCTAACTTTTCAAACTCACGACAAAGAGTTTGACGCGTTTCGATAACACGCTGACGATAACTGGTTAACTCTTCAAGCCATGGCTTAGGATCGTCAAATAAATAGCTCGCAATGGCCGAGCCATGATGTGGAGGCATAGAATAAAGTTTACGGGTAATACGCTCCATAACCGCTCGCACATCGCTAACCTGATCAGGTTTAGACGCCATCACCATCGCCACCCCAGTACGCTCACAATACAAACCCATATTTTTTGAGCAACTCGCGGTGACTAACACTTGTTCATGCTCATCGATCATCAAGCGAAGTCCTGCCGCGTCTTCTTCAGGTGTGGCACCGAAGCCTTGATAAGCAATATCGATAAAAGGGATCAATTTTTTGCGCTGACAAAGCTCTGAGAACTGCTGCCATTGTTCGAACGTTGGATCAATGCCCGTTGGGTTGTGACAACACCCGTGTAACAATAAAATATCGCCTTCTTTCGCGGCTTCCAGATCGGCAAGACAGGCTTCAATATCCAATTGACCGTCTTTGTTTTGCCAGCGAAATGAGCTCACGTTTAGCCCGGCACCTTCCATAATCGGACGGTGATTAATATAACCAGGCTCGGTATTCCAAACGGTAGCTTGAGGTGATAATTGAGCAATAAAGTCCCCTAAAACACGTAGTGCTGCTGACGCCCCCACCGTTTGCATTGTCCACTGACTGTTAAGACGCGGGTGATCATCACCAAGCAGAAATTTGGCCATTTGCTGGTTAAAGGTCAAATTGCCAGACAAAATGCGATAGGCTTTCGAGGTTGCTTGTTCAGCCAAAAACTGCTCGGCTTGCTGCACCTTCTTCATCACCGGTGTTTGTCCGTGTTCATCGCGATAGACACCAACCAAGAGATCCATTTTTTCCGCTCGTTGGTCTTGACCGTATTTCCGTATTAAATCAAACAGCGGATCACTGCTAATTGATGGTAAATTTTCTAACATGAATGATTTTCTCCCTGTGAAAAATCGATAACACGGCTGGTCAATACCACCCCAACCGCGGTTAATCCTATCCCGAGTAACATCAAAAATGATAATGGCTCATTAAAAAAGACCATTGCAAGCAGTGCCGTTAACCCTGGTGACATAGCACCGAAAGTGGCCGCGATTTGAGAACCTAACTGCTGTACTGCATAACAAAAACTGATGGTGGAGATCACGCCAACCCCAATACCTTGAACTATCCCATAAGGCAATGCCTGTTGAAAAGAAAAATCACCTAAATGGCTGGGCGATAGATTAAAAAGTAAAACACACACCGTCACCACTAAAGAAGACGCAGCAAGAACAATGGCCGCCGCAATCGGATGAAGCCCAACTCTTTTAAGCCCAAAGGTGTAACCCGCCCATAGCCAAGCAGCCCCAAGTAATACCACCACACCATGACTTAATTGAGTATGTGAATGCCCACCTGCAATCATCACTAAGATACCTATTGCAATAGACAACAACGCCATCAGTTGTAGTCCTGTCGGCCTTTTTCGATAAACAATAAAGCTGCAGATAGCGATCAACAAGGGAGGCGTACCCGCTAGAATACTGCCAACATAAGCCGTTGGCGTGCTG
>JBFGYW010000164.1:0-6564 GCA_041587235.1 Vibrio sp. | reverse complement strand
GAGTTTACCTTGTTCTCAAGCTTGATACCTGCACTATTATTGACTACATACTTGATTGGTATAAACCGCGAACAGCTTGTTTAGGAAGGGAATATTATGAAAATTATAAAAATCATTATTGTTGTCTTGTTGTTTTTGCTGACACTGGCGTTAGGTGCACAGAATCAATCATTGGTTAGTGTGAATTACTTAATTGCAAAAAGTGATATCCACTTATCCATGTTAATCGGCGCGGTGTTTGTGTTAGGTTTTGTCTCGGCAGCGGTGTTATTTTCAGCTATGCATTTAAAACTCAAGTTGCAAAACCGCCGCTTATCTAAAAAAGTCAGTCAACTGGCCATCGAGTCGGATCGCAACGTCCAGGTTGAAAAATAAGGCCAAGGCTATACATGCTTGAATTACTCTTTTTGTTGTTACCGATTGCCGCCGCCTATGGTTGGTATATGGGGCATCGCAGTGCGCAACAAGAGAAGCAAAAACAGTCCTATCAAATATCGTCGAAATACGTTGCAGGTTTAAACCTGCTTCTTTCTGAGCAATCTGATAAAGCCGTTGATCACTTCATCGAGTTGCTGCAAGTTGATAATGAGACCATCGATACTCATTTGGCACTGGGCAACTTATTTCGCTCGCGTGGCGAAGTGGATCGAGCGATAAAAATACACCAAAATTTGATTTCGCGCTCCGGTTTGACATTAGAGCAAAAAAACTTGGCCCTGAAACAACTGGCGAAAGACTATATGGTCGCAGGTTTGCTGGACCGCGCCGAAAAAATCTTTGAGCAGTTGATCGAAGAGCCAGAATATCGCCAGTCAGCCCTAAAGCAATTGGTTGTTATCGCGCAACAAACTCGGGAGTGGGCGAGGGCGATAGACTACGCGTTACAACTGAAAAAAACGGGTTATAAAAAAATCAGTCAAAATATTGCCCATTACTATTGTGAACTGGCTATGATTGAAAAATCCACTGGTCAGCACAAAGCCACCATTCAGTACTTCAAAAAAGCGCTTCACGAAGACCGACAATGTGTCCGTGCTAACCTTTCGCTTGCCAAGCTTTATTTAGAATTGGGTCAATACCAAAATACCATTGAATACTTAACTCAAGTTATCGATCAAGATATTGATTTTGTGAGTGAAGTGCTACCAACCTTACACGAATGTTATCGACATCTCGGCCAGGAAGCGCAATGGGCGGAGTTTTTGCGTTTGTGCATCAGTAAAGAAGCGGGTGTGAGTGCTGAGCTTATGTTAGCTGAGTTGGTCGCAGCCCATGAGAGTGTTGGGGCTGCGCAGGATTTATTGACCCGCCAATTAATTAAAAATCCGACCATGAAGGGCTTTTATCGCTTAATGGATTACCACTTGGCAGAAGCAGAAGAAGGCCGTGCAAAGCAGAGTTTAACCACTTTGCAATCTATGGTCGGCGAGCAGATGAAGTCTAAGCCTCATTATCGCTGCCATACTTGTGGTTTTGCCACTCACTCACTTTATTGGCACTGTCCATCGTGCAAAGGGTGGGGGACAATCAAACCGATCCGTGGCTTAGACGGCGAGTAGTCGGCTGTAAATACCAATCTGTAATTGTATATGTTAGAGCGACAGACGTCGCTGTTTTTTTGAATGGTGAGACTCATCTCATTGAGTATGTTCTTTATGATGGTGTAGGAAAGTTTCATCTGCTTGGGTGCCCCGAATTTTAATGAGAGGCCGCGAGCAATGCGAAGGTAACATTGACCCCTTCATTGTTTTATCGTGATTGTATACCGTTGTGGGTAAAGGAAAAAAAATGAATGATCCAAAAATAATTGTCGCCTTAGATTTTGAGCAGCAGCGCGATGCCCTGGCTTTTGCCGATAACGTTGACCCGAAATCATGTCGGTTAAAAGTGGGTAAGGAAATGTTTACCCTATTTGGCCCTGAGTTTGTTAAGCAATTGCATCAACGCGGCTTTTCAGTTTTCCTCGACCTTAAGTTTCACGATATCCCCAATACTTGTTCGAAAGCCGTGCGTGCCGCCGCAGAACTGGGGGTGTGGATGGTGAATGTGCATGCCAGTGGCGGTGAGCGCATGATGACAGCATCAAGAGAAATTTTAGAGCCTTACGGTCACGACAAGCCCTTGTTAATTGGTGTAACCGTACTCACTAGTATGGAGCAGCAAGATTTGTCGGGCGTTGGGGTGTTGAGCACACCGCAAGAACAAGTGTTAAACTTAGCGCGTTTAACACACAACTCTGGTCTCGATGGGGTTGTTTGTTCGGCGCATGAGGCCAGTGCGCTAAAAACAGAGTTAGGGCAAGAGTTTACATTAGTGACGCCAGGCATTCGCCCCGTGGGCAGTGCTCATGGCGATCAGCGTCGAATTATGACGCCGTTACAGGCGCGCCAAGCTGGCTCAGATTACTTGGTGATCGGCAGACCGATTACCCAAGCCGCACAACCGGAAACGGTATTACAGACCATCAATCAGGAATTGCTCCAGGGCTGACAGGGTGATTGAACGCCTGATGTTCCCTGGTTATCTTTGATGATTAACGAGGGACATCAGGCGATCTGGACGTTACAGAAAACGGGTCACTTAAACAGGAAAGCCGCTGTGAAATTTAAAGTCTTGATCCGGAGATTGAATTAAATCGGCTTCCACTTGGCCAAAAAAGGCCACTCGCTCTGTGATATCAAAGGGAGAGATCTCTTGCGCTAATGTCAGATAGTCTTGATAGTGCCTTGCTTCTGAGCGCAATAGAGATAAATAAAACTTGCCGATATCTTCGTCTAAATGCGGGGCGATTTTGGCAAAGCGTTCACATGAACGCGCTTCGATATAAGCGCCAATGATCAACTTGTCAACCAAGGTATCGGGCTCATGGGTTTTCATTTGGCTTAACATACCTTTGGCGTAGCGACTGGCACTGACGTTTTGGTAGAGGATCCCTCTTGATTCCATGATTTCAAGTACTTGATAAAAGTGGTGTAATTCTTCTTTGATCAACATGACCATTTTATCGATCAATACTTGGCTGTAGGGGGCATCAGCTTTGGCCTTTATCGCTTTGCTGATTTGGCTCTTACCTTTTAGTGATTCGATACTGCCGATTTGACGGTAAGCAAAATCTTCATAGGGTTTGAACCAGTTGAGCAATACCTCCCGGCTTTCGGCTTCAACGGCGTAGCGGCGAATCAAATACATTGCCGACTGGCCTGCTTTTAATTCACACAACAAGTGGTCGATGAGTAACGTGGCGAGGTTCTCGGGTTTAATCGCCTCATCAACCCAGGCTTGTGGTGTTTCACAATACAAAAACTGGTTGATGGGCGAGAGAAGATCTAAATGGGGAGTCATATCTATCATTGTTTTACTGAAGGCTCGTCGTACTTATAAATCGCAAAAGTCGAGTTTACCATTTTTTCTTATCGCCAAACAAAGCGTCCATATCATCATTGCGCTCGCGATTTTCGATCTCTTCGCGTTCCACCGCGTCGCGTGATTGACGCTGTTGATCCAAATCATCGAGCATGGTTTGCAGTTTTTCTTTTGCTTGTTGAGAGTAGCTGTCGCTTTTACTGCTCAAAGCATCTATGCCCTTGCGCAGAAGTTGTAATGCCGTACCGCTTTGGCCGCGGCTGATGGCGTCATTCGCGCGTTTGATGACGTTTTCGATGTTAATGCGAATTTGCATGCTCTCTAGACGACCATTCTCATTGACATATGCCTGGGTATCCATACGCCCCTTATTGTGTTCATTGCGCACGGTTTCACGTAATTTTTTGACGATTTTAAGCATGGCAATGGCTTGTTTGTCATTGACTGGAATTTTAAATGACGTGGTTTCTTCATCATTAAAATTGCTGTCAATATCCGCTAACTGTTGTTTCATTGTCGCGATGCGGTTAGCGACTTGTTTGTTTTTAGGATCGAGTTCTTGCATCGATTGCAAGGCATCAAGAATACGATTGTTTAAGCAAAGTAATAAGGTTTTGCTAAAGGGAATATTGTTTGCATGCCCAAGTAATTCTTCGGTGCTGTCTATGACGGCGACATAGCGAGCAGTTTCTTGTTTTTTGACCGTTTCGACCTTGCTTTTGTACTGCAACATAATGTTATAGCCAAGAACAAGCACTAAAAGGATGGCAACGAGTGCAATGATTAAACCAATATTCATAGATAGATATTCTGCTTTAAATACGTGAAATTGCTAAAAACAGCATACACCATCTTTAATTCTATCGACAGATAATATCGACCGTTTGGTGGTTTTTTTTGTTTGTTTGTCACATCTTGCCGCTTGACTGTCTGCCGGCGGCTCTTAATCGTGAGGGAATGATTCGTCCAACAGGGTGGTAAACCATGTATAACTAAAAATTATATATATGTTGAGCACCAACAATAATGTTATAATAAATGGATTAGGTCTTAATGGAATTTGGCGGTCAAGCATGAAGTTACAACAACTCAAATACATAGTCGAAGTGGTCAACCACAGTTTGAACGTCTCCGCAACGGCAGAGAGCCTGTACACTTCACAGCCTGGTATCAGCAAACAAGTCCGCTTACTTGAAGATGAGCTTGGCATTCAAATATTCGAACGCAGTGGTAAACACCTGACCCGAGTGACCCCAGCCGGTGAAGAAATTGTGCGCATTGCGCAAGAGATTCTATCGCGAGTTGATGCAATAAAATCCGTCGCCAGCGAGCATACTCACCCAGAAATCGGGACACTCAATATTACCACCAATCACACTTTAGCGAGATATGTTCTGCCCGAAGTCATTAAGCCGTTTAGTGATCGCTTTCCTCACGTTGGCCTGCATTTACATCAAGGCGCGCCTGAGTTAATGGTCGAATCCTTAACGAAAGGTGCCGCGCACTTTGCCATTGTCAATGAGTCAGTGCACGCAATACCGGATGTCGTGGCTCTGCCTTGTTATCAGTGGAACCATTCCATATTGGTGCCTAAGGGCCACTCGTTTGTCAACAAAAAGCACATTAGCTTAACAGACTTAGCCGACAGCCCTTTAGTCACTTATACCTATGCGTTTCAACAGGGATCAGAGTTAGACGCGGCCTTTGCAAGTCGTGGTTTGAACCCCAAAGTCATTTTCACCGCCACCGATGCCGATGTGATCAAAACCTACGTAAAACTGGGCATTGGTATTGGCGTTGTGGCCAGTATGGCTGCAGAGGTCAGCGAGGATTCAGAACTGGTATCGATAGATGTCAGTCACTTATTTCGCCCTAGTATCACTCGGGTGGTTTTTCGTCGCGGCAGCTTTTTGCGCTCTTATATGTATGACTTTATCGTTCGCTTAGCACCGCATCTGACTAAGCCTGTGGTTGAGGCGGCGATGATCTCAAAGTCAAACAGTGACGTTGACGCTCTGTTTAATGACATCGTTTTGCCAAGCCGCTGATGATGAAAGCATATTTTACCAAATTGTCTCAATGGCTCGCTTTACATGAACACCACTGGCGCTTTTCACCGTTTCGTCACGCTTGTGATGGCACGCAGCCTAAAAGCCCGATCGTTGAACACCTGCAAGAGTTGAGCGAGAAGCAGATTGATGAGTTAAAGCAAGACCCGCAAACCGCACTGGCTTTTTTCGCTCAGTGGTTACCCGATATCCTTACTTGTCAGCGCTGGGCTCCAGTGACCCATACGGCCTCTGAAAAGATTGCGCAAATCGATGGTGTTCCGGGTCGCAAGCTGGATCAAATACACCACTTTACCCGCTTAGCGAGCAAAAACAGCGAGCCATTGCCTTGGTTAGAGTGGTGTGCTGGCAAAGGTTATTTGGGTCAGCAATTAGCAGCGTCAACCGGGCAGGCGGTGACGAGCTTAGAGTTTCAAGCCTCACTGTGTCAGCAAGGCCAAATGCTTGCTTTACAGCGCCAGTTGCCGTTGACCTTTCATCAATGCGATGTGTTATCGGCGCAAGCAAGTCAATACGTCGTTGCTAAACAGCACGCAGTGGCTTTGCATGCCTGTGGTGATCTTCATCAAAGACTGATTGAGCTCGCGGTAACAAACTGTACAAAGGCGGTGTCGATTGCCCCTTGTTGTTACCATCTCACTGCGCAAAAGACGTACGCACCGTTATCGTCCGCGGCAAAACATCATGACTTGTGTTTAACCCGGGAAGAGTTGCGTATTCCGCTGACATCAACGGTGACGGGAGGCGAGCGAGTTCGTCGCTTACGCCAACAGGAAATGACTTTTCGCCTCGGTTTTGATTGCATATTGCGCCAACACTATGGCCGTTGTGACTATACCCCGGTGCCCAGTATTAAAAAGTCATTACTCCAATCGGGTTTTGAGGATTTTTGTCGTTGGGCGTTAGAACAAAAAGCGCTGACCTTAACCTCTTCGATTGATTGGTCGTATTATCAAGCCATTGGGGAGCACGCTTTTTGGCAGATGGAGCGTTATGATTTACTGCAACAAGTATTTAAACCGCCTTTAGAGTGGTGGTTGGTTTATGACAAGGCATTGTACCTCAGTGAATCGAATTACCAGGTCGAGGTATCAAGGTTTTGTGATGAACAGATCACCCCGAGAAACTATCT
>JBFGYW010000163.1:0-6582 GCA_041587235.1 Vibrio sp. | reverse complement strand
GTTTAGTTCAGGAAGTACTTTACCTACTGCTTTCGCTGCACCAGTTGAAGATGGGATGATGTTTTGAGAAGCACCACGGCCACCGCGCCAGTCTTTTACAGATGGGCCATCAACGGTTTTTTGAGTTGCAGTTGTAGCGTGTACAGTTGTCATTAGGCCAGACTCGATACCGAACTTGTCGTTCAGTACTTTTGCGATAGGCGCAAGACAGTTAGTAGTACAAGAAGCGTTAGAAACGATGTCTTGACCTGCGTAAGTTGCGTCGTTAACGCCCATTACGAACATTGGAGTCGCGTCTTTAGAAGGACCAGTTAGGACAACCTTCTTCGCGCCAGCTTCGATGTGTTTACGAGCAGTTTCGTCAGTTAGGAAAAGACCTGTTGCTTCTGCAACAACGTCAACACCGATTGCGTCCCACTTAAGGTCAGCAGGGTTGCGCTCTGCAGTAACACGTACAGTTTTACCGTTAACGATTAGGTTGCCGTCTTGTACTTCAACAGTGCCGTTGAAACGACCGTGAGTTGAGTCGTATTTTAGCATGTATGCCATGTACTCAACGTCGATTAGATCATTAATACCTACGACTTCGATGTCTTCACGCTCAACTGACGCACGAAAAACAAAACGACCGATACGGCCAAAACCGTTAATACCTACTTTGATAGTCATTATAGTTGCTCCACAACTTAATTTCTGAGTAAAGATAACTGGCATTGAAATTACAAAAGCCAGTAAAAATCTGCAACAGATAATCGGATCTTACTTGTTCAAAGTCAAAAAAAAGCCGCCCTTTTTTTTGCTTTTCCCCTTTTGTGATGCTTTTTTGTTCGTTTGAGCGCAAAAACAGTGCATACGCGTGGGGGATATGTGAACATTTAAGATAAGATCCAAATTCCAATGGCAGACATGCTATGGTGAAATACTATGTGCTACAACCTTACTTTAATGCAACCTTAGTTCTCATTTTTGAAATTTGGTCGATTAGTAACAAGTACTTCGATAGAAAGTATTCAAAAGACCCTCAATAAAACCGATAGGAAATTTTGTGACTGATACTCCCTACAAGCAAAAAACCGAACAACAATGGCGACAAGAATTGGGCGACGACGCGTTTTACGTCTGTCGCCAGCAAGGCACAGAGCCTCCGTTTAGCGGTAAGCTTTTACACAATAAAGACACTGGTTTGTATCACTGTACTTGTTGCCAAGCGCCGCTGTTTTCCTCACAAAATAAATACGACTCAGGTTGTGGTTGGCCAAGCTTTGACGCGCCGATTAACTCCGATGCGATCCGTTACTTGCAAGACAACAGCCACGGTATGCAGAGAGTTGAAATTCGTTGCCAGCGCTGTGATAGCCACCTTGGTCACGTCTTTGAAGACGGGCCGAAAACCACAGGTGAGCGCTATTGCGTCAACTCAATTTCGTTGATTTTTGAAAAAGACGACGAGTAAAGCGTCATCGAGATTGAGAGCCCATAAGGACTCGTATTAGATAGCAAGCGATGTATGGCAGATTCGATGAGCGGGTTGCTTGCTGCCGTTGCCGGTTTTTAGCTGGTTAATTGTCGTTGTCTGGCGTGTCAGAGATTGGCGCTGGCTCGCTTTGCACCAGTTGGTCGCTCACTGCCTTATACTTGCCTTCTTGGATCGCTTGATAAACGTTTTTTGCCTTCTCTTTCAGCTGTTTTGCCGTGTCGGCTTCGAGCGGGATCAAGCGTTGCAGTTCTCTGTCACTGGCGACAGCGATGTCCATGTGTTTGGCCACTTGGGTCCATAAATACGCTTGCTGTTTATTGCCCATTTGCTGATACAAACTGGCCAAGGTTTTGACAATATCTGGGTTGACTTGCCCGCCTTTTGTCAGCTCTAAAGCATGCTGTAACAGCGCGAGGGTTTTATCGCGGTCGTGCTGGACATAATAGGTGGCCAGCGCGTATTGTAAATGGGCAGTTTCAAGTTGCTCCGTACCTTCGAGTTGTAAAAACTGCCTTTGTGCTTCTTTATCACCCAGTTGGCTCCACAAAAAGTAGAGGGCATCGGCAGAGCGTGAATCACTGAGGCGTTTTGCCAAGGCCTCGAGCTCGTCAATACTGGCGACCAAGGCTTCGTAGCGTTTACGCTTGACGTCGGTTTGCGTTAATGTGTTGATTTGCGAGGCCAACTCAAGGCACTGTCGATAGCTGGCGGTTTTGTAGTAGGCGTCGATCAGGTTGTCATCACTGGGATCTCTTAACACATCAAAACGCTGCCAAATCACATCGGTGCGCGCAACGCGGCATTGGCTGTCGTTCATGTTGAGTTTTTGACATTGCAATTGGTCGTGGCGGTCGCACAGCTCTTGGGTGGTGTACTGTTTTTCAAAACAGCCCGAAAGCAACAAGGTGCTGGCCACGGCAAGGGTGCCAGAGAGCAAAAGTGTGTTCATCGGTGTGTTAACCTAGTGATCCATAGCGATAATATCCATTGACAAGCTTGACCTGTGTCGAGCTTGGAGTAAGGTCTTAAGTATAACCAATTGATGAGACAAAGTAATGAATACTGAGCAACTATTAGCGTCTATTACTCCACAAGTGTATCAGCGTTTGTTGTATGCCATCGAAACGGGGCGTTGGCCTGATGGCGGTAAGCTCACTCAGGCGCAGCGAGATTCTTGTATGCAAGCGGTGATGATGTATCAAGCGAAACACAATGAAAACCCTGATCACATGTCGATAGATCAACGTGGGGAAATCCACATCAAATCGAAAATGGACATGAAAAAAGAATGGCAGCTCAACCAAGGAGACGCCATTTTTACCACCAACCCCAATCAAGATTAAGCCGCTTAGAATCAAAAAATAGGCCAGATTTTGGCCTATTTTAACGAAGGTTGCATGTGTTTAACGAGGCTATAATGCCATCGCTGCATACCCGAGCGGTTTACAAGCTCATTTCACCGCGCAAAACGCGCTGCATTTCTTGTTTGATCTCTTCATAAGATAAGTCTTGGCTCAACAAGTAATGCAGCTTGGCCAAGGCAGCTTCTGGGGTCATGTCGTAGCCGCTGATAACCCCTGCCTCGGCAAGCGCACAGCCTGTGGCATATCCGCCCATATTGACCTTACCTGCCAAACACTGGGTGAGGTTGACGACGATCACGCCACGCTCTGAGGCTTCTTTGAGGTGGCCGAGTAATTCGGGGTTTTGCGGCGCGTTACCGACACCAAAGGTCAGTAAAATCATCGCATTGACTGGCTGACGCAGTGTGTTGCGGATCACTTCATGTGAAATGCCCGGGTACATGGTGATCACCCCAATCGGTTGCGGGGTAATTTGATGCACTTTAAACGGCCCCGAAGGCAATTTATTGACTTCGATATTGTTGCTTACCTGAATGTTGATCCCCGCTTCAAGTAGGGGAGGCAAGTTCGGTGACGTAAAGGCGTTAAAACCGTCAGCGTGGGATTTGGTGCTGCGATTGCCGCGCATCAGCTGATTGTTGAAAAACAAGGTCACTTCATTGATTGGGTAATTGGCCGCGATATGCAGAGCGTTTAACAAGTTGGCTTGGCCATCCGAGCGCAACTCGGCCAACGGAATTTGCGAGCCGGTGACGATGACAGGCTTGGCCAAATTTTCCAACATGAAGGAGAGCGCCGAAGCCGTGTAAGCCATGGTGTCGGTGCCGTGTAAGATGACAAAACCGTCGTATTTGTCGTAGTTAGATTGGATATCATCGGCGATTTGTTGCCAATCGGCCGGCGTCATATCGGACGAATCGATAAGCGGCGCATATTCATGAATGGTGTATTCGGGCATTTCTGGGCGGTGAAACTCGGGCATGTTTTTTAGCTGAGTTTCCATAAAACCGGCAACGGGGACGTAGCCGTGATCCGATTTTTGCATTCCAATTGTACCGCCAGTATAAGCGATATAAATATGTTTTCTTGCCATGCTTTACAACTTCTTCCATCAATCCAAATTGTCGTAAAGTATAACCAAAGCGCGGGCCAATGCACACGCTTTTATACCCCCCTTTATCTGGGGGCAGGTTAGTTGATAAGCGGTAACATTAGGCGCTGAGCGGTTGTGAGGTTGGCGTTTTGGATTGGAGCTCAATCTCGAGGCGCTGGCCGGCGTGATCAAAGAAGTGTAAGTGTTGATAGGCACACGACAGCGACAGAGATTGAAAGTGCTCAACCGCTTGATCGCCCGGTAAGTATACTTTAAACCCATCGACGCCACACGACTGGCCGAATAAATAGGTGCCATTGCCAAGTCTTTCCACCACTTCACTTTGAAAGGGCAGTGTGATATCGAGTTCGCTGTCAATGCTTAAGTGCTCTGGTCGCACGCCAAGGCGGACTTGATCGCCGGCTTTGAGCGACTCAGGGTGACAAGGCAAGCGAAGTTGGCGTTTATCTGGCGTTGCTAGGGTGAGGGTGCCCGCTTGATTTTCGACGACAGTGGTCGGGATAAAGTTCATCTTAGGTGAGCCAATAAAACCGGCGACAAAATCATTGTTAGGGCGGTGATACAATTCAAGTGGGCTGCCTACCTGTTCGATATTACCGGCGCGCAGCACCACGATTTTATCGGCCAGTGTCATGGCTTCGACTTGGTCGTGAGTGACATAAATCATGGTGTTGCCCAAATCTTGATGCAGTTTGGCAATTTGTAAACGCATGTCGACCCTAAGCTCTGCATCTAGGTTTGACAAGGGTTCATCGAATAAAAACACTTTTGGGTTGCGCACAATGGCACGGCCGATAGCAACGCGCTGACGTTGGCCGCCAGACAGAGCCTTGGGTTTGCGATCGAGGTAGGTTTCGAGCTGTAAGGTTTTCGCCGCGTGCTGAACTTGCTCGGCGATGTCGTTTTTATTGACCCCGTTCATCTTTAAACCAAAGCCCATATTCTCGGCCACTGTCATATGCGGGTAAAGCGCGTAGGATTGAAACACCATCGCTACCCCGCGCTCGGCAGGGTCTAGGTCGTTGATGCATTGGCCGTCAAAACTCAGCTCGCCTTCGGTGATGTCTTCTAGCCCTGCAATCATGCGCAGCAAGGTGGATTTACCACAGCCCGACGGGCCGACGAACACCACGAATTCACCGTTGTTAATCTCAAGGTCGACACCGTGAATTGTTTCTACCTTATCAAATCTTTTCACCACGTTTTTCATAGTAATTTCTGCCATTTTCGACTCCTTACGATATGGCTATTCGCTTTGAGTTTGGTCTTTGCCAAACACGGGCTCTCTTAGAGGTGATGTCAAACATACGTTTTTTTGCCGTGAGAAGAGAGAGGGGAAAAATGAAAAATTGATCAAGCTCATACTTATTGAGCGAATTTGAGTGATTTTTGTGGAAACGTTTACATTTCGAGCCAATATTCATATCAATCTCGGCGCGACTTCTTATCATAAGGTCAAATTGGTCTCGAATTCGCTCATTTTTTCTGCGCAAGTGAGCGTTCGAACTTTCACTCTCAATGCTTGGCCATGAGGATAAGTAATATGGATGGTTCAATGAATGCGACTTACCCCAAAAAGCGCATCACCGCAACACCGAAAAAGCGTACCCTGTCGAGTGGGATTCTGCCTTGGGTGTTTTTAATGCCGAGCTTACTGGTGTTCGGTCTTTATGTGTTGTATCCCATCGCACAGAGTATTTCGCTGAGCTTTTATCAATGGGACGGCTTAGGCGATAAGATTTGGGTGGGACTGGATAATTACAAAGAGTTGTTCGAATCGGAGGCCTTTTATACTTCGTTAAAGAACAACTTTATTTGGCTGGTGTTTTTTATGCTCGCCCCACCCATAGGCTTGCTGATTGCCTTGTTTCTCAACCAACAAATTGTCGGTATTCGCGCGGTAAAAGCCCTGTTTTTCTTTCCTTTTGTTATCTCGCAAGTGGTTGTTGGTGTGGTGTTCGCTTGGTTCTATGATCCTTCCTTTGGCTTGTTTAACATCGCCTTGGGCTGGTTTGGTCTCGAGCCCATCTCAATTCTTGCCGACGAAGATTACGTGACGTACGGCATTATTGCCGCCGGACTGTGGCCGCAAATTTCCTATTGTATGATTTTGTATTTAACTGGCCTAAATAACCTTGACCCTGAGCAGATTGAAGCGGCGCGGCTTGATGGAGCTAAGCGTTTGAAAATGTTGTGGTATGTGGTGCTCCCTCAATTGCGTCCCGCCACCTTTATCGCCATTGTTGTGACCGTGATTGGCGCGTTGCGATCCTTTGACCTGGTCGCCACCATGACCTCTGGCGGGCCTTGGGGCAGTTCGAGCGTGCTGGCGTATCAAATGTACGAAGAGTCAATCTTTAACTATCGCATGGGTTACGGCGCATCCGTGTCCGTCGTGCTGTTTTTAATCATGGATATTTACATCGCCTATTTCTTGTGGCGTATGTTAAGGAGTGAAAAATAATGTACCCACAAGCGATACAAAAATCCGGGCCATTGGCCAACATCAGTTATCGATTGGCTTTGCCGATCACCATTGTCTTGTGGTTACTGCCCTTAATTGCGGTGATGATGACCTCGATTCGCTCGATTGAAGACATTAATAAAGGCAACTACTGGGGCTGGCC
>JBFGYW010000162.1:0-6625 GCA_041587235.1 Vibrio sp. | reverse complement strand
TCTCAAACGAAAACGATTGCTTTCTATGGTACAAATACCCGCTGCATCTTGGCCACGATGCTGTAACACCGTAAGTGCGTCATAGATCGACTGATTTACAGGCGTTGTGCCCACGATTCCAACAATACCACACATGGTCTATTCCTCGATTTTCGATAAAAACTGACCCGCTGTTACGGGCCAGGTAAGAAACTGGATGTTGCTTGTAAGTGCTCAAAGAAAGGCGTAATGACTCGACTAAACTCTGGCACTAATCGAGAACTCTGCCACCATTCAGAACTGGGTAAAGAGGTAAATGCATCGGCAAAAAACAGCAAGGAGGCCACGATCAACACACCGCGTACACCGCCAAAGACCACACCTAATATCCTGTCGGTTCCCGATAAGCCCGTTTTTTGCACCAGTTGCGCAATCACGTAATTGACTAAAGCACCCACAATCAAAGTCGCAATGAACAAGGCTGTTATGGCCGCCCCATCGCGAAACATAGGATCGTCAAAATTGGTAAAGTGCACCGCTAAACGGCTGTAGTAATGGCTGGAGATAAAAAAGGCCCCAAACCAAATAACCAATGACAATGCTTCTTTTGTAAACCCTCTCACAAGACTGATCAAAGCCGACAGGCCAATCACGCCTAGAATTATTATATCTAACCAGTTCATCATGGTTCATTATCTCATTTAGAGCGCATTCTAGCAGAAAAATACGCGACGCAAACGTTTTCTTATGGATTTATCGGACGAAACTTAAGCAGTTGACCTCGAGAGCCAGTAATTTTTTCTAACTCAATGATCTGTTGTTCAAGTTTTGATTTTGAGACATCAGGCCCAATAATGACTCGGGTAAAGCCATTTTCTTTTTTGGTGTGTGCTTGATATCCGCGTTTTTGCAAATCTTTGACCATATTGATGGCATTTTCTGAGTTTTTCAATGCCATCAACTGAATCACATATGCACTGTCATCGAACTGAGTGCCGTGCTCGGTATCTTCAATCGCCACTGGCAACGGTTTTTCAGCCATTTTTGGCGCCGCCGCAGTCTGTGGTTGTGGCGAGCGCTTCGCTTGACTCAGCTCGCCATTGTCATCATCGACCGTTACGACTTTCACTGGCGCTTCAGGTAACGTTTTCTCTACCGCTTCGGGCGCTTTAATCTGCGCAACGGTGCGATCATCAGTTTCGGGCTTTAGCGGCACCGCACTGCTTTGCTCTTGATAGTGCTGTTTCTGTCCATCTAAAATATCGGGGATCACGATCACCCCCAACGAGACGAGTATAATGGTACCGACAAGTCGGTTTTGAAATTGGCTGGCCATAAATTATCCTCGCGACTGCCAGTATTGTAGTACTTCTCCTACCGTGTGAAAGGAGCCGACCACCACGATCATCTCCTCTTTACCGACTTGCTCATACGCCGCGGTAAACGCCTCAACCGGCGAGGTAAATAAGCGATTTCCCGTTGGCAAATACTCAGCCAGTTGCTCGGCACTCGCCGCTCTTGGCCCTTGTAATGAAGCAGGATACCAGTGATCAACCACCGGCTCTAACACCTTGAGTGTCGCCGCAATATCCTTGTCGTGCAACATGGCGACCACCGCGTGAATCGGCTTATTACCATAGCGCTGCTCGAGTTGTTCAACCAGGTATTGCGCCGAGTGAGGGTTGTGAGCGACATCGAGTAACACGGTGGGGCTGTGCTCAAGAACTTGCATTCGCCCAGCCAATTGCGCATTGCGTAACCCATTGGCGATATTGACATCGGTGATCTCTAATCCACAGGTACCCAATGCCATCAAGGCTGTCGCGGCGTTGGCAAGCGGCAAGCTAGGTAACGGCAAATCCTCAAGATGAAATGCCCCGCTTTGCCAAGACCAAGTCTCACCGTGCTGCTGGTAATTAAATTGTATGCCTACTTGATAAAAGTCTGCGCCAATATCATCAGCGTGTGCGGCAACGGTTGCCGGGGGATTGGGCTGACCGCAAATGGCCGGTTTATGAGCGCGGAAAATACCGGCTTTCTCATAACCAATCACCTTGATGTCATCCCCTAGCCAATCGACGTGATCCAATGCCAAACTGGTGATCAGAGAAACATCGTGCTCGACCACATTCGTCGCATCTAAGCGGCCGCCTAATCCCACTTCGAGTAAAATGACATCAAGCTGTTTTTGCTCAAACAGATACAAAGCAGATAAGGTGGTGAACTCAAAAAAACTCAGACTGGTTTCTGCGCGCAGCGTTTCGATGTAGTGTAAGGCTTGAACGTGCTCTTGGTCCGATAATTCTTGCCCATTCACGCGCACGCGTTCGTGGTAGCGAATTAAGTGCGGTGAACTGTAAACGCCAACCGAATAACCTGCATCAAGTAGAATGGCTTCGAGCATGGCACAAGTGGAGCCTTTGCCATTGGTGCCGGCAACGGTAATGACTTTGGCTTTGGGTTGGGTCAACTGACCGTCTTGAGCCACTTTGAGAACGCGGTCTAAGCCAAGGTCAATAGAAGATGTGTGAATAGTGCCTAAATAATCAAGCCACACCGATAATGGCGATGTGGCTTCAGGTTTTGTAAAATCAGTCATTTAACGTAACCACAGTCAAACTGGTTTGTTTTAGTTAACGACTACTTTACTCTTTTTCGTCCGCTTCTGGTATAGCATAATCCGCTTCATTTTCACTTTCGACATCAATATCTTGCTGTGATAATGGCTGATTGGTCAGCTTAGCAATTAAACCTCCGATGCGATCGCGCATATCGCGGCGATCGACAATCATATCTATCGCACCGTGCTCTAATAAAAACTCACTGCGCTGGAAGCCTTCTGGCAAATCTTCACGAACGGTTTGCTCGATAACACGACGACCCGCAAAGCCGATCAGCGCCTTGGGCTCACCGATATTGATATCGCCAAGCATGGCTAAACTCGCAGATACGCCACCCATTGTTGGGTCTGTCATCACAGAGATAAACGGTAAGCCCTGCTGAGAGAGTTTCTCTAAGGCCGCACTGGTTTTTGCCATCTGCATCAAAGACATCAATGCCTCTTGCATACGTGCGCCACCACTGGCTGAGAAACAAACCAAAGCACAGTTATTTTCAATCGCGGCTTCTACTGCACGGACAAAACGAGCACCGACAACCGAGCCCATAGAACCGCCCATAAAGGAAAATTCAAAGGCACACGCGACCAAAGGCAAACCTAATAACTCGCCTTTCATCACAACAAGCGCGTCTTTTTCACCGCTGTTTTTCTGTGCCGCGACGATTCTGTCTTTGTAGCGCTTTGAGTCTTTAAACTTGAGCTTGTCTTTTGGCTCAAGCTCGCTCGCCAGCTCAACGCGATTGTCCTCATCGAGGAACGTTTCTAAACGGCGACGTGCTTTCATCCGCATGTGATGGTTACACTTCGGGCACACTTCGAGATTGCGCTCAACATCCGCGTGGTAAAGCACTTGCTCACACGAAGTACATTTAGTCCAAACACCTTCAGGGATCGAGGCTTTACGTGAACTTACGATATTGCTTTTTTCAAGAATTTTTTCAAGCCAACTCATGGAAGACCTTTTATGTCGTTTCGCTCGCAAGGCGAGAGATTAAAAATCATTACGCTACAGATTAAACCATATCTGTTCGCGCCTGTAGATAAAAAACTGGTTGTACCTATTTTTCAAGTACTTTTGTCTTGATACCAGATTAGCATCTGACGGATCATTTTTAGGCATATTTCACCTAAAACAGGCCGAAATCCGCTTAAAATGTGATAACGAGCTGTTTTTTTGCTTTAGATCAAAAGCCGTTGAAACTCTGTCGTCTGGTTTGACTATTCAAGAAACAGTGGACCGATTGGCATTTGTGGTAGTTCAAAGTGTTGCGGATAGTCCACTTCCACTAGGTACAAGCCCTCGGCTTTCGCGGTTGCGCCGGCGAGACGTCGGTCTTTAGCCTGTAACAACCATTCAATCCACTCCACCGGTTGGGCGCCTTTGCCCACCTCAATCAAACTGCCGGTGATATTGCGCACCATGTGATGAACAAACGCATTGGCTTTAATGTCGATGATCACATAGTTGCCCTGACGAGAAACATTGAGGTGTTTGACATTGCGCCAAGGACTATTGGACTGACATTGAACGGCGCGAAACGAGGTAAAGTCGTTCTCACCGAGCAAAAATTGACCCGCCAGGTGCATTTTTTGTTCATCCAATGCATCGTGATAATGACTGACGCCGCGGCCGAGAATCCCCGGTCTTAACGCATGGTTATAAATGATATAGCGATAGCGTCGCGCGGTCGCCGAAAAGCGAGCATGAAACTCATCATCGACTTGTTTGGCCCATCGCACCGCGATGTCTGACGGCAAATGTGCATTCACCCCCATGGTCCAAGCCACCATTTTGCGTTCGACCTGGGTTTCAAAATGAACGACCTGCCCTGTGCCATGGACACCGGCATCGGTACGTCCGGCGCATTGAACCTCAACCGGGCAATTCGCAATTACACTTAATGCCTTTTCCAATGACTCTTGAACACTGATGACGTCTCTTTGTCTCTGCCAACCGTAATAACGAGCACCATCGTACTCAATGCCTAGTGCAATTTTCATTTCAACCTTGCTAGTAACCTTTTGGCCCCGCAGTATAATCGCTCAAAATAAGAATTCCAATGCTTTCGCCCTTACTCATACGAGCGATCATTCAAATAATCGATTAGGGATTTGGCTTCTCGTCGAATGCCGTCATTGCCATCGACAATCGCCTCTTCCAAGAGTTTTTTCGCCCCTTGGTCGTCATTCATCTCAATGTATATTTTCGCCAAGTCTAATTTACCCGCCGCTTCGGCATTGATATCGACATCTTCGTCATCCAAGTCACCAATCACATCGGGAAACTCACTCAAACCGACATTGAGTTGCAACTCGTCGTCGACCGAAGGCGTCTCCCCAGACTCTTCAGCTTCTACCTGTGCCATTAATTCATCAATGGTCATGAACTTTTGTTTGGGCTGTGACGACACGCTGTCTTGCTTGTGCCAATCTTCTGCTTGGATTTCCGGTTGTTTTAACGCCTCACTGTCAGCCCAAATTTCTTGTTCATCCTCGTCAAGTGGCAATTCGGATTCTTCGCGGTTAAAGCCGCTCCAATCTTCGCCCATTTCGAGCATGGCATCAAAGTCCATGCCTGCGCTTGAGCCGCCATCGTCTAGGGTATTTAAATCAAAATCGGCGGGATTAGCCTCATCAGAGAGTAAGTTCGCCATGGCTTTTTCATCAAATTGTTCGACTTCTTTTGACGTGTAAGCATGGTTATTTTCGAACATTTCAAACAAGGCATCTTGCTCTTCACTGTCTACGGAGGTCGCGGCTTTGGACTTGGTTTCACTGGCGTCGACATCCAGGTCTTCATCTTCGATGGCAGAAAATAACGCGTCGTCGGATAACACATCGTCATCGCCAAATCCGACCGGTGTCTCGCCTGCATCATCATCAGGGATGGCTTGATCATCGGAGGCATCTAGGCTGTCGAAATCGTCCTCTGCACTGAATAAATCGTCATCAGAGAGCACGTCATCGTCAGCAAAGCCCACCGGTTGGGTTGGCTCCTCAACCTGGGTTTGCTGCTCGTTTAATGGCGCTTGTTGTTCCGCGTTCTGCGTATCATCTCTCCGATCACTGTTCGCCTGATCGGCCTCATCAATACTCGCTTCACTCTTTTCTAACGGCGCTTCCCCGCCTTCGCCATCAAGCAACGTATCTTGTTCATTTATCGGCTCATCGAGGACATCATCAATTGCATTAAGCTCTTCGTCATCTATCGCCTCGGGCGCCTCTGCTGACAATAAGCTATCGAGGTCAACGTCATCAAATTGCCAGTCTTCATCACTCGGCTTGCCAAATTCATTCTCTGGAAGATCGTTCTTGGTTGCTTCACTGCCCTCTGCGCCCTTGTCTTGCAATCCGGTTTTCAAGTCTGAGTGGCTTGGTTCAGCCCCCTCTGATGATGGCGTTAACGTGTCATCGAGTTGCTCATCTGACAAGCTGAACTCATCGTCAAGCAAAGGGTCTTTTTGCGGGGCAATTTGTTGTAAATCATCAATAAACTCATTGCGATTAAAAGGCTTAGCAGGATCTGGTTGTGTCTGCGCTGTTTCGCTCTCTTGTTCGCTTTGCTCATGCGCTTGTGGCGCGGCGGCCAAATCCTCACTAGGATCATCGAGCAGTGACTCAATTGCCTGCTCATCGAAAGCCTCTTGCTCTGCAGAAGCCTCCGCTTGCTGTGATGGCTCGCTGACATCTTGCTCATCGAGTAAAGTCGACATTAACGATTCATCATCGAGATCGTCAGCCTCAAATTCATCACTCGCTTGTGCATTAGGCGCTTCTGAACTATCGCTGAGTTCATCGGCTTCTAGCGCCTTGTTTTCGAGATCTTGATTATCGAGGTCTTGGTTATCGATGTCAGTGTTATCAGCCGCTAAATCTTCTCGATCTTCACCATCCAACGCCTTGTTATCCAGCGCTTGGTCACCGAAGTTTTGGTCACTTAAATCAAGCCCATCGAGCTCTAGGTCATCAAACTCTGAGTCTTCAAGCTCACTCAATGGATCACGCGCTGTCTCATTGCTTCCTGGC
>JBFGYW010000161.1:0-6647 GCA_041587235.1 Vibrio sp. | reverse complement strand
GTCACCTTGTGCTTGGCATAATTCACAGCAAGAAAAAAGTCACACTTTTTTATCAGTTTTCATTGGTATTCATGGCGCCAACAGGTAACATTAGCACCTTAAATAGGCGTTTTTTTGTCGCTTAATATTTATTTCATATTAAGTTATTTCCCAAATCGAGGGTGAGCATGATTAAAAAGATTGGTGTGTTAACCAGTGGCGGTGATGCCCCTGGTATGAACGCTGCAATCCGTGGCGTAGTCCGTACTGCACTATCGGAAGGATACGAAGTTTACGGCGTATATGACGGATACTACGGCTTATACAACGATTGCATAAAAAAACTCGATCGCTCGAGTGTCTCTGATGTGATCAACCGTGGTGGTACTTTCTTGGGCTCGGCGCGTTTCCCTGAATTTAAAGAAGTGGCTGTTCGCGAAAAAGCGATTGATAACCTCAAGAAGCACGGCATTGATGCGTTAGTGGTTATTGGTGGTGACGGCTCTTACATGGGGGCAAAAAAACTCACCGAAATGGGCTATCCTTGTATTGGCCTACCTGGCACTATTGATAACGATATTGCCGGTACCGATTACACCATTGGTTATTTAACGGCGTTAAACACCGTCGTCGATGCGATTGACCGTTTACGCGATACGTCTTCATCACATCAGCGTATTTCGATTGTTGAAATTATGGGCCGTCACTGTGGTGATTTGACCTTGATGGCTTCAATTGCTGGTGGTTGTGAGTACGTCATTACCCCTGAAACTGGCCTTAACAAAGAGCAGTTGATTGAAAATATTCAAGACGGTATCAGCAAAGGTAAGAAACACGCGATCATCGGTTTGACCGAATTGATGATGGACGCTAATGAATTAGCCAAAGACATTGAAGCTGCGACCGGTCGTGAGACACGAGCAACGGTTTTAGGCCATATTCAGCGTGGTGGTAAACCGACTGCGTTTGACCGCGTATTGGCATCGCGTATGGGCAACTATGCGGTTCACTTGCTTAAAGAAGGCTACGGCGGCCGCTGTGTCGGCATCGTCAAGGAGCAGCTCGTGCACCACGATATTATCGATGCAATTGAAAACATGCGTCGTCCAGTTCGTAACGACCTGTACAAAGTGGCAGACGAGTTGTTTTAATGTCTCGGTGTTGTTAAATGATAAAGAGCTGCCAAAGTGCAGCTCTTTTTTTATGCCTAAGTCCGTCGGGGCTCTTCCTTTTGGGAGCATTGTTGCTATCCTCATCAAACTCAATACACGCCACTTTCGCGAGTGCCAAATAATTCGAGAGCCTTGTTCACAACCTCGCGATTGGCCTAACGAGCCCCTATAGCCGAGTGGTTTAACTAATAAGAACGGGTGCTGAGCGCAAGTTTGCGATGGCGCAGCGCCGATAAGTAAGCCGCAACACCGGCGAGTACATTACCAAACGCGATGCCGGCAAAAATTCCCCAAGCGCCGGCTAAATGGCCCCCCAACCAAGCACAGGGTAAAACGAACACAAACAAGCGAGTCAAACTCCACAAGAACGCATTCATTGATTTGTGCTGTGCATTTAAGCTGCTGATCAACATCATCAATACCCCTTGAAACCCATAGGCAATTGGCACAGTAATCAGATACAGCCACACCAATTGTCTCACGCTGTCTTCTTGGGCAAATAAGTGGGCAATGGGCATGCTTAAAGGCACCATCATGACAAACAGCAAGGTTTGAAAGACCACCGAAAAGCGCATACTTAAGAATAAGCCGGCAAAACTGCGCTGTGCCTGATTCGCCCCAAAGTTTTGTGCCATAAAGGGGGTGAGTACGGAGGTGAGCGACATCAACACGATCAATAGCAAGGACTCGACTCGTTGCGCCGCGCCATAGGCGGCCACCGCTGCTGTCCCTTCTATCGACAGCATTTTCATGATGATGCCACTGGCAAAGGGGGTCATAGCATTTGACAGCGCGGCTGGCGTGCCGACGGTTAAAATCTGTTGCCAGTCATTGAACAGGTGGCCCAATTGGGGAGCTTTGAGCAATTTTTTTTGATACAACACCGCCAAAATGCCGAGGGTGACGCCAAACCAACTGATGGCACTGGCGATGGCCGCGCCTTGTATACCAAGCTCAGGAAAAGGTCCGTAACCAAAGATCAATAGAGGGTCAAGTACACCATTTGCCAGGCCAGAGAGCATCATCAGTTTGGCTGGGGTTTTGGTATCGCCTGTTGCTCGTATTGCGCTGCCACCGGCCATCGGGATCACCAATAAAGGTACGGTGAGATACCAAATGGTCATGTATTGCTCAATAAGTGGTAGTAACTCATGTGTTGCGCCTAAGGCCTGAAATAATGGCTTAATTGACAATAGGCCGAGTGTCGAGGCCAAGGCGACCAGTAAGAGGGCGAGCAACAAACCGTGGCTCGATAAGCGCGCCGCATCTAAAGGTTTGTTTTGTCCCAAAGAGCGACCAATGTGAGTCGAGAGCCCGACCCCCATGCCCATGGTGATGCAGTTAATGGCAAACGTCACCGGAAAGGTGAAACTGATGGCGGCCAACGCGTGAGTGCCAAGCATCGAGACAAAAAACGTATCAATAAAATTAAACAGCAAAATGGTGATCATACCCATGGTCATGGGGAGCGTCATTTTACGCAGAGTTTCACCAATCGGGGCACTCAATAAACCGTGTTTGTCGACCATTTGTGACCTTAAGCTGAAAAGGGATCAGGATAGCGCAAAAGGGCAGCAAACACACCTAGCAAGCAGCGCGGCAAGAAAAAATGGCAAAAAAGGCAAAATTTTTTGGTTTAGCCCTTGGGTTTATTCAAACTGACCCCAACATATTTTCCAGTAGCCCAATTAAGGGCATTTATCAATCAACATGGAAAATCAGGAGAGACGACCGATGAACATTCGTCCATTACATGACAGAGTAATCGTTGAACGCCAAGAAGTTGAGTCAAAGTCTGCTGGTGGTATCGTACTAACAGGCTCTGCCGCTGAAAAGTCAACGCGCGGCGTAGTTCTTGCTGCAGGTAAAGGCCGTATTCTAGAAAATGGTTCTGTACAGCCTTTGGACGTTAAAGTTGGTGATACCGTTATTTTCTCAGAAGGCTACGGCACAAAAACTGAGAAAGTAGACGGAAAAGAAGTTTTGATTTTGTCAGAAAACGACATTCTGGCAATTGTTGAGTAACCGTCGAGAGAGTTCGGCTCTGATTCAAAAACGAAAGATTAAAAACGAATTTAGAAAGGAAAATTAAGATGGCTGCAAAAGACGTAAAATTTGGTAATGACGCTCGCGTACAAATGCTAGAAGGTGTCAACATTCTTGCAAACGCGGTAAAAGTAACACTGGGCCCGAAAGGTCGTAACGTAGTACTAGACAAATCATTCGGTTCACCAACCATCACGAAAGATGGTGTGTCTGTGGCTCGCGAAATTGAGTTGGAAGACAAATTCCAAAACATGGGCGCGCAAATGGTGAAAGAAGTGGCTTCACAAGCGAATGACGCGGCAGGTGACGGTACCACTACGGCAACCGTATTGGCGCAAGCGATTGTTAACGAAGGCCTTAAAGCGGTTGCAGCGGGTATGAACCCAATGGACCTTAAGCGCGGTATCGACAAAGCCGTCATCGCGGCAGTGGAAGAGCTAAAAGCACTGTCTGTGCCTTGTTCAGACACCAAAGCCATTGCGCAAGTTGGCACTATTTCAGCAAACTCTGATGCAAGTGTTGGTAACATTATTGCTGAGGCGATGGAAAAAGTGGGCCGCGATGGTGTGATCACCGTTGAAGAAGGTCAAGCACTTCAAGACGAACTTGATGTTGTGGAAGGTATGCAGTTTGATCGCGGCTACCTTTCTCCTTACTTCATCAACAACCAAGAGTCGGGTGCAGTTGAGCTTGAAAACCCATTCATCCTATTGATCGACAAAAAAGTATCGAACATTCGCGAACTGCTTCCAACCCTAGAAGCGGTAGCAAAAGCGTCTCGTCCGCTATTGATCATTGCCGAAGATGTTGAAGGTGAAGCACTGGCGACATTGGTTGTCAACAACATGCGTGGCATCGTGAAAGTCGCGGCAGTGAAAGCGCCTGGCTTTGGTGATCGTCGTAAAGCAATGCTACAAGATATCGCTATCTTGACTGGCGGTACGGTGATTTCTGAAGAGATCGGTCTAGAGCTTGAAAAAGTCACGCTAGAAGACCTAGGTCAAGCAAAACGCGTTGCTATCACAAAAGAAAACACCACCATCATCGATGGCACAGGTGAAGAAGCGGCTATCGCAGGTCGCGTTGCACAAATTCGTCAACAAATCGAAGAAGCAACTTCAGATTACGACAAAGAAAAACTTCAAGAGCGTGTGGCGAAATTGGCCGGCGGTGTCGCGGTAATTAAAGTAGGCGCAGCGACTGAAGTTGAAATGAAAGAGAAGAAAGATCGCGTTGAAGATGCCCTACACGCAACCCGCGCTGCTGTTGAAGAAGGTGTTGTTGCCGGTGGTGGTGTGGCACTTATCCGCGCGGCTTCTAAAGTGACTGATCTTGTTGGTGATAACGAAGATCAAAACGTGGGTATCCGTGTTGCACTGCGCGCAATGGAAGCCCCAATTCGTCAAATCACGGCCAACGCAGGTGATGAAGAATCTGTGGTTGCCAACAATGTAAAAGCGGGCGAAGGTAGCTACGGTTACAACGCGGCGACCGGTGAATACGGCGATATGATCGAGATGGGTATCCTAGATCCAACCAAAGTGACCCGTTCAGCGCTTCAATTCGCTGCGTCTGTTGCTGGTCTTATGATTACCACTGAAGCCATGGTCAGCGAGCTTCCACAAAAAGATGCGCCTGCAATGCCTGATATGGGCGGCATGGGCGGTATGGGTGGCATGGGCGGTATGATGTAAAAAATCATCCTCCTTTTGAGCTAACCCTCAAACCTGAAAAAGGCGACTGTTTTGACAGTCGCCTTTTTTATTAGTGTTTGTGTTATCAAGCTTTTATTCCATTCCTGTCGATAAGAAAGACGGGGGTGAGTTAACTTTGGTCTGGCTCAAACAGTCCGCGCTGCATGTAAAACTTGACCCACAAGGCGGCAATGACACAAATAACTGATAACATCCCCCCAGCAATACTGTAAATCATGGGAGCCATTTCAGGGGTGGGTGAGCCGTTAATACCAACATAAAACATCGCGATAATCCCTAGGACTTGTGGGATTGGGAAAAAAGGCGATTGGTAAGGACGAGCATGGTGAGGCATGCGTTTGCGTAAGACAATGACATCGATATGCGCAATGATATAGGCCAACATATAACAAGTGGCTGCAGCCAAGACCAAGGTTACGACAGAATCGATACCCAAGCTTAAAAAAGGAATGCACGTTAATACGGCCATCATCACGGTTGCTACCCAAGGGGTGCCAAAGCGATTGACAGCTTTGAGTTGTGGGAAGGCTTGCTTGTCGTGCGCCATACCGTGGAGCATTCTTGGCAGCCCGGCCAAAATGGTATTCATTGTACTGCAGGTTGCGGCTAACCCCATGATGGTGGCAATGAAGAGCCCGGATTGGCCAAATACCGCATTGGCGTAGTCTAAATAAGGAATGCCATCGCTTAATAAGGTTTCTTGATCAAGATAGAAGCTCGCACCGATGACAAAGGCTAAAAAGATAAAGAAAATAGTCAGAAGTGACAACTGCATCGCACGAGGTATATTTTTAACTGGGTCTTTAACTTCATTAATCATTGGGCAGATATATTCAGCCCCCACAAAAAGCCACATTGCCAGTGCGATGAGAGGGATAAATCCCCCGCTAGTTATTGCGCTCATGTCCCAGTTGACGGCGGTGCCAGTGACGGTATCTAGGTGGGGCTGATCAATCCCGGTGACCGCGACAACGCCTAATGCGACCAAGGCAAACACCAAAATAAAAGCCAAGGTATTTTGCACTTTGGCAAAGATATCGGTACCGATTAAGTTGGCTAGGGTTAAAAAGCCAAGCAATAGTATTGGGATGAGTTTTTCGGCAAAGACCCCAGGCAGTAATTGAGAGACCATCGCATCGACTAAAAACATTTCTACCGGGATGGCCAAAATGGCGACAATGACATAGCCTGAAAACACTGAAACGATGGCAGGGAAATGACCAATCGCTTTTTGCGTGTAAGTGGCCAACGTTCCTTCTTGAGGAAACATTAACGACAGCTCAGCAAAGCTCATGGCATTGCATTGGGATATCACTAAAGCTGCAATCATGGCGGCAATAAATCCAGCACCACTGATGCCAATCCCTTGTAGGGCTGAAATCATCGCTCCTTGGACAATGACAAGGCCGATACATATTGCCATCATGGTGATTAAACCGATTTTGGCACTTTTTTTGATGACCGCCCCGCGGGTTATGGTCATCGGTTCTGATGTGGTTATTTCGCTCATTTCTAAGTTCCTTATGTCCATGGCGTCATACAGTTTTTATAAAAAAAACAAACGATTAAAATAAGGGGAGACGAACTCCCTTTCAGGTTAAAAACGATCAAAACGGTAGGGGGAGGGATCCACCGTTGTCGAACGATTGGTCGCAAGCTCTGCCGCTAATTGGCCCGCGGCTGGGCCGGTGCCAAAACCGTGGCCAGAAAAGCCAGTTGCGATAGTGAGCCCAGG
>JBFGYW010000160.1:0-6710 GCA_041587235.1 Vibrio sp. | reverse complement strand
TGGCGGCCTACTCACAAACCAAAAAAGCACTGCTTAAAGCCCACAGAGACAGTTTAGAACTCTTGGTGTTTATGGGCCGGCTCAACAGCATTGATTTGAAGTAAGCTCGACCCAAGCAATCACCTCGATATCGATTAAGCCCCAACGTTCACAAGACCGGGTTCACAAGACCGGATGCTAATAGATTTAACCGTAATGCTTTTGCTTCACCATATCGGTGATCGCGCTGATCACTGCACCGCTGGCTTGTTCTGCTTTTTCGATATGACTCACGAGGTGAGATAAAACCTCATCATTTAGCATCCAATCGTCTTTCACTAGAGCCATGGCCGCTTGGACATGTTGGTGCACCTGTTGATGGTGTGTTTCTAAATCGCGATAGGCACTTAAATTGGCATAACTGTTCTTCCCTTCACCTTCATAATACCACTTGCCTAAGCGGCAGTGGAAGTGATCCACTTGTACGGCATCGGCTTCTGCTCCTTCGCCGTTTTTCTCCAGCCCAATGTAGCCATTTTGCATGTAAATAACATGATCGAGCTTAACCAAAGACGCAAACGCAGAATCTTTGGCTTGCCGCGCAACGGAAGTGGTCTGCTCGGAGGATAATGCCACCTGCTCAAATTGTTGTTCAAATCCCTGAACTGACGACGCCACTGCAGCCACCTTTTTCCCTGTCGTCGAGGTTTTTGCCATCATTTGCTCGATATCGCTGGTCAACGAGCCAATCACAGTGCTGATTTCTGCCGTCGAGCTACGAGTGCGATCGGCTAATTGCCTGACTTCGTCTGCCACTACGGCAAACCCTCTCCCAACTTCACCGGCTCTGGCGGCTTCAATCGCTGCGTTTAAAGCCAGCAAATTGGTTTGCTCTGCAATTTCAGTGATGATCTTAACCGTATTGGCAATCACATCGCTTTGTTTCCCCAATTGATTGGCCGAATGTTCCATACTGGTCATGTGTTGATTGACCTCGCCTAGATCACCGACTAAGCCCGAAACCAAAGAGAGGCTTTCCCGCGCACCAGAGCCACTTTCTTTTGCAATATCAACAACATTACCCATTTTGTTACCCAGTTCCACCAGCTCTTGTTGGTTGTTTTTTAGGTTGTATAACAAATGAGAGGTATTTTGGTGATGCAGCTCGCTCATTAAGCGATTTTGACGAGAAAAAGTATCCGCCTCTTTCATGGTATCAATGGCTTGATTCACATTTTTCATCATCAAACCAAACTCTCCAGGCATACCAGCGACCAGCCCGCACCGGTAAAATTGCCGATGACTGGTTTTATTAAAACTGTTAGACAGCTCTTTAAAATTGGTTTCGACAATATCGAGAAACTCATTTAACGACCAAGCGACATGCCCAACTTCGCCTAGCCCTTTTGTTTGGGTGATTCGAATATGAGTTTTGCCAAGACAAGCCTCATCTAGAACTTGCTTGATACGATGTAAGGCATTGAGAGATTTTTGATAATCAAAGTAGGCAATAATCGAAAAAATCACCACAATAACTGGCGATAATACATTTAATAAACCAAAGCCTTGCGCGAGGATATCATTAATAGCCAATGACATCGTAATGGCGATAAAAAACAGGCTCCAATAAATAAACTTGTGTTTTAACAACGGAACATGACGACTATTAGTACTGGTTTTCATGCCACATCCTCACGGCTAAATTGCTGATAAAGATGAATGACACATGGCTCGTAACTTAAATGGTATTGTTGCTCGAGCTGTGACTGAATCCAATGCCAACTCTTTTCAGCTGCTTGAGCTTTCGGTGTTTGCGCTTCTATCGCTAAGGCTTGCTGATAAAGCGGTATGATGGTCTGGATAGCCTGAGACGGGGCGTGGCGACGCACAGAATAGTAACCAACTGTTTGACCGTCGACTTTATCTGGCGTGATGTTGGCAAATACCCAGTAATAATTATTGTCTGCGGTGCGGTTTTTGATAAAGCCGAAAAATTCTTCGCCACTTTTTAGCGTTTTCCACAGTCCGTAAAAAACCCCTTTGGGCATATCGGCATGGCGAATAATATTGTGATCAAAGCCGAGTAATTGTGACTCGTTAAAATTTGCGACTTGCATAAAAGTGCGATTGACATAAGCAATCTTGCCATTTAAATCCGTTTTACTGACGATCAATTCATTGGGTTCAAAGAAAACTTCTTGTCCGGTCATTCCTAGCCTCATGATTAAAAAATATTATTATTATGCTATAAAGCATAATCGGCTTTTAATCATCGTCAAATGAGCTCAATAACAAAAATGCAGCCCAGTGGCTGCATTTGTCTTTATTATGTGACCATTGATGGCAGAATTAAGCGTTCGCTTCACGCTCTGCAATAAAGTCTAGCGCCATCTCAATACGCTTAATGACACGCTCTTGACCTATTAAGTGCATCACGGCGTCTACCGATGGCGATTGTCCACCCCCAGTTACAGCAACGCGCAGTGGCATACCAATTTTGCCCATGCCAATTTCAAGCTCTTCACAAACGGCTTTGATCACGCCGTTAAGTCCTTCTACGCTCCAATCACTCAGTGCTTCAATTTTCGCTTTAGCCAATGCCAAAGGGGCTTTTGCTACACCGCGTAAGTGCTTTTTCGCTGCTGCTGGATCAAACTCGCTAAAGTCTTCATAAAAGTAGCGAATTTGCTCTGCTAATTGCACAAGGGTATCACAACGCTCACCCACTAAACCGACCACATCGGATACCGCTGGGCCATCACGCGTGTCGAGTTTTTGCTCATCGAGGTGCCACTGTAGGTGCGAAGAGACATAGCTTGCGTCTAAGGTTTTGATGTAATGGTTATTTAGCCAATTTAGCTTCTCAGTATTAAACGCAGATGCCGAGCGAGAAATGGCATCTAAACTAAATAAATCAATCATTTCTTGCTGAGAAAAGATTTCTTGATCGCCGTGAGACCATCCCAAACGCACCAAGTAATTATTCAGAGCTTCTGGCAAATAACCTTGATCGCGATATTGCATCACTGAAACGGCGCCATGGCGTTTTGATAATTTGGCACCGTCATCCCCTAAGATCATTGCACAATGCGCAAAGACAGGGACCGGTGCACCTAATGCTTGATAAATATTGATCTGACGCGGGGTGTTATTAATGTGATCTTCACCACGAACCACATGGGTAATGCCCATATCCCAATCATCAACCACCACACAGAAGTTATACGTTGGTGAGCCATCAGTACGACGAATGATCAAATCATCAAGTTGGTCATTGCCAATTTCAATCCGGCCGCGAATCTGATCGTCGAAGACAACTGAGCCTTCTTTCGGGTTGCGAAAACGAACCACATAAGGATCGTCTTCTTTTGCCGCCTCATTGGCCGCTTTGATTTTGGGATGATTGGCATCGTAACGAGGAGATTGTTTATTGGCTTCTTGCTCTGCTCGCACTTCGTCAAGTAGCTCTTTAGAAGCGTAACATTTATAAGCCAAGTCCGCGGCGAGCAACTTATCGACTTCTTGATTGTAACGATCAAAGCGCTTTGTCTGATAATAAGGGCCTTCATCCCATTCAAGGCCCAGCCAAGTCATGCCCTCAAGAATGGCATCGACTGCTTCTTGAGTCGAACGCTCTAAATCAGTGTCCTCGATACGAAGGACAAACTCACCGCCTTGGTTTTTTGCGTATAACCAAGAATAGAGCGCAGTTCGGGCACCGCCTACGTGTAAGAAGCCCGTTGGGCTTGGAGCAAAACGAGTTTTAACCGTCATTTGAATTCCTTTGGGATTAACTGAGGGAGTCTTCGAACCCACCCTTGATTTTGTCGGCGTATTTTACCACTGCTCGGCAATTCTACAACCTGAGACCGAAATCTATCGGCATTTTTCAATACACATCCGGTTGTCTGAGGTCTTGACCTTCCCCCAGAGACAAGGTTTACCCTAAACGCACATGAAGAATGGAGGGTAAGATGACTCATATTCAATTACCAATTCACGGCTTACACTGTCAGCGATGTGTCGACAAAGCCAAACGCGCCCTAACTGAACAAGGCATCGCATTTATAGACCTTGAAAAAGACCTTGTTACGTTCGCCCATTTTGTGCCTTTAACAGCCCTTGAGCGCGCTCTCGAGCCGTTCGGATATCACGTGGCCAATCAAAAACACTATCAATTGTCTGGCTTAAGCTGCCAAGGCTGTGTCAATAAACTGCGTCGAACATTAGAAGCAAGTGATCGCATCGCGATCCAATCCCTCGACACCGAGCAGCTTAAAGTCTCGACGACGTTAAGTGATCAAGAACTGGAAAATCAAATCTTTGCTTTGGGCTATGTCGCGCAAAAGATTAACGACCATAACAACCGTTGCCACAACACCAGTCAACCAAGTGACGCCCAACAAGCCTCGTCCTCTGTCATTCAAACCGACACGGATATCTCAGTGAGCACGGAAGCAAAAACGTCAACAGAGCAACATACTGAGGCGCTTGAGTCTTACCACTTGGTCATTGAGGGGATGACTTGTGCAAGTTGCGTTGCCTCGGTGGAAAAGGCACTTCATCATCACCAAGCGGTTAAAAAAGTACAAGTAAGCTTGGCCGAGCAAAGCGCCTTGATCTACACGAGTGTCCTGTCGGCCTCCGACAAAAAAGCCATCAGCCACTCGGTACAACAAGCGGGCTATCAGGCACATTTTGTTGATAATGACCAGTTACACACCGCCCAAAATCAACAATTACTCCAACAGAAAAAAAACTATCAATACGGAGCTATCGCTGGATTAGCGATCGGTCTGCCTTTGATGTTGTGGGGATTTTTGGGCGGCAGTATGCAAGTCACGACCTTGACTGAGCAATGGGTTTGGGGAGGCATCGGCGCATTGTGCTTTGCCTTGCTGATGACGGCTGGGCGACACTTTTTTAGCCACGCCTGGCAAGCGCTTAAGTTTGGCCGCACCACCATGGATACGCTTGTGGCGCTCGGTACTGGGGTTGCATGGCTTTACTCTATGTGTGTGGTGATTTGGCCAGGGGCTTTTCCCGAACAAGCCCGACATCTGTACTTTGAAGCCAGTGCTATGATCATCGGCTTGATCTCACTGGGTCACTACATTCAAACGAAAGCCAAACAAGACACCACAAACTCGTTGCAACAATTGATACAACTGCAGCCTCAGTCGGCTTTACAGGTAACCGAACAAGGCGATCGTAACATCCCTCTCGAACAGGTCACACTTGGTATGCACTTGCGCGTAACACCAGGCACTCGTATCCCCGTTGATGGTCGAGTCATTAAAGGAGAGTCTTACATTGATGAGTCTATGCTCACCGGCGAGCCGCTCCCCGTAGCCAAAGGCGTAGATAGCCAGGTCAGTGCAGGGACTCAGAATCAACAAGGCAGCGTGATTATTGAGGCGACTGGCGTGGGTCAAGAGACTGTGTTAGCGAATATTATTGCCAGAGTGCGCCAAGCACAAAGCAGTAAACCTAAAATTGCACAATTGGTCGATCAAGTCGCTGGTGTTTTTGTCCCCATCGTGATTATCATTGCCTTGATTTCAGCGCTGGTTTGGTGGCTATTTGGCCCTGAACCACAAATCAATTACATGATGATCGTTGCCACGACCGTGCTCATCATTGCTTGTCCTTGTGCCTTGGGTTTGGCCACCCCGCTTTCTATCACCACCGCCGTGGGCAAAGCCGCCCAACTGGGCATTTTGATAAAAGATGCTGATGCGCTGCAGCAAGCGAGCAAAATTAACACCATCGTCTTTGATAAAACGGGCACCTTGACACAAGGCAAACCCAAAGTACAAGACTACTCCGTTGCCCGATCTCAATCTAAACAAGAAATATTGGCACTGTTTTACGGCTTAGAGCAACACTCAGAACACCCACTTGCACAAGCCATTTGCCAATTTAGTCAACAGCAACAGATCGTCGCAGCAAGCATTGAACAATTTGAAAGTATCACCGGCCGAGGCGTCAAGGGGCGATATCACCAATGCACCGTCTTGCTCGGCTCTTTAGATTTTCTAAGGCAACAGGGCATAGATGGTCAAGAATTTGAGCAAGTCATTCACGATTACCAACAGCAAGCGTTAACACCAATAGGTTTGGCGCTTAATGGTCACATGGTTGGCCTGATGGGGGTAGCAGATACCATCAAAACCGATGCACAAAAAACCATCGCCCACTTGAAGCAACTCGGCATTCACACAGTAATGCTGACTGGCGATAACCAGTCCGTCGCGACTCGAGTTGGCGAACAATTAGGGCTCGATGAAGTGATCGCTCAAGTTCTCCCCGAGCAAAAAGCCGATTATCTGATTCAATATCAACAGCAAGGGCAACGCGTTGCTATGGTGGGGGATGGCATTAATGATGCGCCTGCACTCGCTCAAGCGGATATTGGTATCGCCATGGGAAGTGGTAGTGATATCGCCATTGAAACGGCACATATGACCTTGTTGCAATCAAGTCCATATACTTTGGTCGAAGCGATCGCACTGTCGAAAGCAACGATGAAAAACATCAAACAAAATCTCGTCGGTGCGTTTCTGTACAATTGCTTAGGCATCCCTGTCGCTGCTGGCATCTTGTACCCCATGTGGGAGATATTACTCAACCCTGTCGTCGCAGGTAGTGCTATGGCGCTGTCTTCAATTACCGTGGTGATGAATGCTCACCGCCTTAAGTTCTTTACGCCATAAACTCTGTACATTACG
>JBFGYW010000159.1:0-6733 GCA_041587235.1 Vibrio sp. | reverse complement strand
CCCATTGGTCAAAGCTGAAGATGTTGAGGATCACACCTTGAACAAAGATCTTGTGCTCGTACATCGCAATCAATTGGCCCAAAGAGCGCGGTGTGATTGATTTGAGCAAAATAGAGTTGGTTGGGCGGTTGCCTTCAAACACTTTGAACGGCGCGATTTGCGCTACTTCTGCTTCGGATTTACCTGCCGCGATCAGCTCTTCTTTTACCGTCTCTAACGATTTGCCAAACGCCAAGGCTTCAGTTTGCGCAAAGAAGTTTGACATCAGTTTTTGATGATGATCAGAGACCGGGTTGTGAGAAACCGCCGGAGCAATAAAGTCACATGGGATCAATTTGGTCCCTTGGTGAATCAATTGATAGAAGGCGTGTTGGCCGTTAGTACCTGGCTCACCCCAAATAATCGGGCCGGTTTGGTAGTCGACTGGGTTGCCATTGCGGTCGACGTATTTGCCGTTCGATTCCATGTTGCCTTGTTGGAAGTAAGCGGCAAAACGGTGCATGTATTGATCGTAAGGCAGAATCGCTTCGGTTTCTGCACCGTGGAAGTTGTTGTACCAAATACCGATCAACGCCAGCAAGAGTGGGATGTTGTTGTCAAACTCGGCCGTTTTAAAGTGCTGATCCATTTCGTGGGCACCGGTGAGTAGCTCGACGAAGTTATCATAGCCAATCGACAATACAATCGACAGGCCAATCGCTGACCACAACGAGTAGCGACCGCCGACCCAATCCCAGAATTCAAACATGTTGTCAGTATCAATACCAAACTCAGCCACGGCTTCGGCGTTGGTCGACAAGGCAACAAAGTGCTTAGCCACGTGCGCTTGCTCTTTGGCTTCTGCTAAGAACCAATCGCGCGCCGTGTGGGCATTGGTCATGGTTTCTTGAGTCGTGAAGGTTTTTGAGGCCACTAAGAACAAGGTGGTTTCAGGGTTAAGGCCTTTAAGCGCTTCGGCCATGTGCGTGCCGTCGACGTTAGAAACAAAATGCGCATTCAAGTGGTTTTTGTACGGCTCTAATGCTTCAGTCACCATGTAAGGGCCTAGGTCTGAGCCGCCAATACCGATGTTGACGATGTCGGTGATCGCCTTGCCGGTGTACCCTGTCCACTGACCAGAGATCACGCGCTCAGAGAAGGATTTCATTTTTTCCAACACAGCGTTAACTTCTGGCATCACGTCTTTGCCGTCGACGAAGATAGGATCATTACTGCGATTGCGAAGGGCAACGTGCAGTACAGAGCGGCTCTCGGTTTGGTTGATGGTTTGACCACTAAACATGGCTTCGATCGCTGCCGCCACGTCGGTTTCTTTGGCCAAATTCAACAGGTGAGACAAGGTTTCTTCAGTGATCAAGTTTTTCGAGTAATCGACTAAAAAGTCAGAATTAAAACGGGTTGAAAATTTATCAAAACGCTGCGCATCGTCGGCAAAAAGAGTCTGAAGGTCGAGGTCTTTAGCAGAAGCGAAATGGTCAGTTAAGGCTTGCCACGCATTGGTTTGCGTTGGATTAATATTTTTCAACATGTTGTGATTCCCAATCTGAATGTTTTGTGAGGCGTGGCACTAAGCCGCCGCCACCTCATTATAATTAAAAGTAAAATCTTGATGTTTCTCTTCTTTGTTGTCCTGTTTTATCACGAACGGCGAAGCTCGGCTAGATGATCTGGTTGTAACTTGTAGGGCAAGGGCATATCAACCCCTTAAATGACGCAAATTTAACCGCTTGCTTACTTGATCATTACGGTCAATATTCTAGGACACTCAACAAAATATACCAGGACACTCAAGGTTTACCCCTGCCCGCTTCTAAGCTATGGTCAGCATCTAAGCCATCGTTTTTTTGATCATGAGGTTACTATGTGGCAACAAATGACTGTCGAGCTCGCGGCGAAGCGCCGTGGTTTTCATTTAATCACCAGTGACATTGAGCGCGCCATGACTCAGCTCAAACCCATCGAGGTTGGCCTTGCTCATTGCTTTATTCAGCACACGTCAGCCAGTTTGAGCATCAATGAAAACGCGGACCCAACGGTTAGAGCCGATATGGAAGCTTATTTTCATCGTTTGGTGCCCGAGAATGCGCCCTACTTTCAGCACACTTACGAAGGACCCGACGATATGCCGGCCCACATTAAGGCGGCGATGATCGGCAACAGCGTAACAGTCCCTGTGCAAAACGGACGTTTGTTACTGGGCACTTGGCAAGGCATTTATTTAGGTGAACATCGCAATCACGGCGGTTCGCGTCGCGTAATTCTTACCTTACAGGGTCAATAGGGTCAATAGGGTCAATAGATCGAGATATCGAGATATCGAGCTCAAAAAGCCAAATACACGGCCCGCCTAAACGAGCCGTGATGGTCGATATGGTGTGGCGCGACATCACACGCGCCTTATTCGTCGTCGAAGGCGGGACCAGCGTAGTTATCAAAGCGCGAGTGATGGCCTTGGAAGGTGAGTCGCACCGAGCCAATCGGGCCGTTCCGTTGCTTACCGATGATGATTTCAGCAATGCCTTTGAGCGCGCTGTCTGGGTTGTACACCTCGTCGCGGTAGATAAACATGATCAAATCTGCGTCTTGCTCAATCGATCCCGATTCACGTAGATCCGAGTTGACGGGGCGTTTATCCGCCCGCTGCTCCAACGATCGGTTAAGCTGTGACAAAGCCACCACTGGCACGTTGAGCTCTTTGGCGAGCGCTTTTAACGAACGAGAAATTTCGGCGATTTCCAAGGTTCGATTGTCCGATAACGCCGGTACCCGCATCAACTGCAGATAGTCGACCATGATCATCGACAGGCCGCCGTACTCTCTCGCCACACGTCGCGCCCGAGATCGCACCTCCGTCGGCGTTAGGCCCGAGCTGTCATCGATGAACATGTTCTTTTTCTGCATCATAATGCCCATGGTCGACGACAAGCGCGCCCAGTCTTCATCATCGAGTTGGCCGGTACGGATTTTGGTTTGATCGACTCGCGACAACGAGGCCAACATCCTCATCATCAGCTGCTCGGCCGGCATCTCTAATGAGAAGATTAGCACCGGTTTTTCTTGATCCATGGCAGCGTTTTCACACAAGTTCATCGCAAAAGTGGTTTTACCCATCGACGGACGCGCCGCGACGATGATCAAATCCGAACCCTGCAGACCGGCGGTTTTTTTATTGAGATCAGTAAAGCCAGTGTCGACTCCGGTCACGCCATCTTGCGGGCTTTGATACAGCTCTTCAATTCGGTGAATGGTTCTTTCCAACACCGACTCAACACTTTGCGGCCCTTCGTTTTCGTTGGTGCGCTCCTCGGCAATGGCAAAGACTTTACTCTCGGCCAAATCTAGCAAATCTTCACTGCTGCGCCCCTGGGGATCGTAACCGGCATCGGCGATTTCATTGGCCACCCCAATCAAGTTTCTCACCAGGGCGCGCTCGGCCACGATGTCGGCGTAGGCGATGATGTTCGCCGCACTTGGGGTGTTTTTCGCTAAGTCGGTTAAATAGGCAAAGCCACCGACGTCGTCGAGTTGTTCGCGATTTTCCAAATACTCAGATAAGGTGATCAGATCCAAAGGCTTACTTTGTTCTAAAATGGCTTTGGCGGCATCAAAGATCAGACGATGCGGTCGACTGTAAAAATCCTTGGTCACTACGCGCTCAGCCACAGAGTCCCAACGTTCGTTGTCCAACAACAAACCGCCGAGTACCGATTGCTCGGCTTCAATCGAATGGGGTGGCACCTTGATAGAATCCACCTGCTTGTCTGCGTTGCGTCGCTCTTTAAATTCAGCCATTGCTTTACTCACTTACCTTAATTGACTGCTGATTATAACGGATTTCTGCGCGGGTTTTCGCGGTGAAATGACTTTAACAGAGAATCTCTGACTTTTAACCTAACATTGACGCAATGGGCAAGCCGGATGCGTAATATCCGATCACTGAATCATGACTCAATGAGGTTAGCGTGCCAAACCTGTGGTGTTTTTTGGTTTTATCACTCCTTTGCTCCCCGCTGTACGCGCAAGATAGTCCCACCCCCGATGCGGATGCTAGCGCGGAATCAGACGCCAATATTAAGCTCATCGATCCCTTAAAAACCGAATTTGAAGTCGGCTTTCAGGCCAACACCGGCAATACGGACTCGCGCACCTTTAATACCCGTTTGAGTGCTGAGTACACCGAGGGGCGTTATCGCTCGAGCGGCTTGCTTAAGTTCTACAATTTATACGAAGATGGCGATGAAAGTAAACGGCGTTCCAATTACGAGTTTCAGCTCGACTACAAAACCGGTGTCAGAACTTATCGCTATGGCAGTTTTGATGGCACAGATTCGCAATACACCGCGTATTATCAAGATTACACCCTTTCTGCGGGCTTTGGTTATCAATTACAGAACACCAAAAAGTGGCGCTTGGAATGGGAGCTCGGCCCAGGGTATCGCTATCAAAAACCCAACCTCGATGAAATTGACGACGACGACATCGTGTTTGACACCACGGTCAAAGAGCCGATCATTCGTACTCAGTTAACCAGCCAATGGCAGGCGCTAAAAAGTGTCAGTTTGGAAAACATCGTCACTGTGATTGCCGGTGGTAGTAATACTCGCGTCGAGAACGAGTTCAACATCACCAACAAAATCACCGAAGGGCTGGCGGTCAAAATAAGCCATAACTTGACCTTTCACAACAAAGTACCCAGCGGATTAGACAAAACAGACACCACCACCAACGTCAATTTGCTGTTTTCGTTTTAGTTTTAAAGAAGATCGCTGCGCTGCAAGTAGCAAGATCACTTCGTTCCAAGTTGAAAGAAAAACCTAAGACTAAATCTAAAGACCAGACTTTGACCTTCCTTGCTATTTACGGGAAGTATTTACGGGAGGAAGTATTTACGGGACACCCAAGTATTTCAAGTCTGAACAATAGATGGGTGTCCTAACTTTCTGCTCTCCTAACTTTCTGCTCTGTGTTAAGCGCAGCGCACTGTATCACACTGTCATTCACTGTCTTTACCTTGCCACTTGAGCGAAGCGTCCTTGCAGTGAAACGACCTTGAAGCACAGCGATCTTCTTTTTAAGTATTCCGGGACATCCAGGTATTTCACCGCAACAAATTAATGGGTGTCCTGAATTGATTTGATGGGTGTCCTGAATTGATTCCGCATACAAATTGATAGGTGTCCTGAATTGATTTGTCCGCGTGGGAATACAGACCGCCGAGGAAAAACAGTGTGGGACAGTCAAACACAGTGGTGAGATCGCTGGGAGAGTTACAGTGGGAGAGTTACAGGACACCCAGGTATTTCAAGTCTGATTAATAGATGGGTGTCCTAATTTCTTCTAATTTCTGTTTCTGATTAATAGATGGGTGTCCTAATTTCTGTTTCCTAAACTTTCTTTAAGAACAACTCATTAATCACTATGGCTGACATCCAAGTCCGTGAACTTAACCGTGAAACTGCCACCGCTACTTTTGTTCGCTTGGGCGTAGTTTCCTGCCTTGAAGTAAAATGTATCGTCCAACCAATCATCATCCATATCCCCCTCGCCTATGGTGACGGATTTAGTTACCGTTTCTCCGCCATAAGTGACCGAAATACTTATTTTTTTATCTTCAACTTCAATAATATAGCTCCATTCATCGGTACCGGGTACCAAGCCAAACTCTAGATCAAAATTGTTGCCGTCTTCGGCACTTTCATTGATGATCGCACGAACGTCTTTTGTCGGGCCATCCCATTGCAATTTCACTAAGGCATAATTGGAGTTATGTGCATGTATTTGGCCAACCACTGTTTGTGGATCGTCATCATAATAGTCGGTCACACTAAGGGTGGCAGAAAGAGTATGAGTGCCGCTACTAATATCCCAATTGGCCGTGCCCGTTGAGTCACACGCACTCCAATCGTATAACTCTCTGAGTTCAGAACGAACATAACTTGAATTCAGCGTTGATGCACCGCCGTCCAATGGGGTAACAAAGACCATCGCGCCTGATGAATCACTGTAAAAATAATTGGTATCTTCAAATCCTTCATCAATTCCAGAACCACTGTAATTGTTGCCGGTACAATCGCTGGGTAGGATTTCTGCAGCATCATCATCATCACCGGAGCCAAAATACGCGTATTCACTCACAGGCAATGTCAACTTCCATTGGCTTAAATCAAAATCATCCGATGGGGCAGCAAAAGCTTGGCCTTGTGTTACTACCTGTACAGCAATTAAAGCACTCAGTTTCGTTAATTTCATTTTGACCTCTATTGTTAAGGTAATTTGTCATCAATATGTATCTGCATGTTTTTCCAGACGACAATAAGATTGATGAATCGTTACCTTTGGTCAATTACTGAACTATTAATTTTTATATCAAAATATAATAATAACCATTCCAATTCCATATTGCTCATAATTCATTGATATTTATAACAATTAATGTATACACATGAAACATAATAAAGACGAAAAGGATAATCTACACGAATAATTTTATGTATTGGCAATGTGATGTAGCAAGAGAAAAACAGTGAAACACAGTGAAATACAGTTAAGAAAAGTGTCCACTGACTACGTAGCACTGCATTCCCTCGTTCCCATGCTTCCGCGTGGGAATGCAGACCGCCGAGTAAAAACTGTGTGGGACAGTCAAATACAGAACCAAGCGAGCTTAGCTTCAAGTCGCAAGAGAAACGAGTTACGGGACACCCATGTATTTCACCGCATACAAATTGATGGG
>JBFGYW010000158.1:0-6738 GCA_041587235.1 Vibrio sp. | reverse complement strand
TCGGTAAAGAGAAAGTCAGTAACCCAGGAAAATACAAGGTCGCCATCATTAAGGAAAAGTTAGCACCGCTGGCCACACCTAATGTGGAAGGTGAAGCCAAAGGGTTGCGCAACACCTCTTGCATCAATAGCCCCGCCATCGCTAAAGCGGCGCCGACCATCAGGGTCATCACCAACCTTGGCCACCAGGTTAAGTGCAGTAATACCGACTCAGGGGTATCCCAATGTATTTGCCATAAGCTCTCCCACAGTAACGACCACGATGTCACTGAAGAGACGTTCAATTGCAAAGCCATGAAAAAAACAACCAACAGCCCAAGGCAAAAAATCATAGCTCGCTTATTCATTGTCCGTGTCCTCTACCTTGTCACTCTCCAATAAAGCATGACTCAACTGTTCGGCAAACCTCATAACAGAAGGTATCGAGCCAACACTCCATGTGGCAGGGAGAGACAGCACTGAATAACCAGATGATCTCACGAGATAGTGCCAATATGGATCAGTATCAAGTTGTGCTTTGACTCCAACCGGTAATGGGTCAATCACAACAATTTGCCCAGACAGACCTTGCAGTTGTTCAATCCCTACAAGGCTAAACCCCCAATAGTTGGTCGCCTGTGGCCAAGCATTGTTAACGCCCAATTTATTTAATGCCATTTGATAGGCACTATTTTCGCCATAAACTCGAACGTGTTTGCGATCCATAAATTGCACCAAAAGAACTGACGGTGTGCTTGTCGACAATTGGCGTGCAAGGGTGTCTAAGCGCTGCTCACTAGAAAAGATCAATTGTTCGGCTCTGCCTTCGATGCCTAAATCCTTAGCCATGCGGCGGGTAAAGTCCGTTACGCTTTGCCAGTTCACTTTGCCCTCTTGTCGCGATGTTAGCATCGTTACCTCAGCGATACTTTGTAGCTGAGTACGCAATGAAGAAAATCTCGGCGACAAGTAAATGGTATCGAGATCCAATTCGATTAAGCGCTCTATATTAGGTTGGCTACGCAGTCCAATCTCTTGTGTTTGTTCTGGGATTGTCGGCTGGCCAACCCATTGTTGGTAATCGTCGATTTTGGCAGCGGCCACAGGGGTTATCCCAAGAGCCAATAGGGTTTGCGTTTGCGACCAATCAAGTGACATAACACGCTTTTGTTGCCCAGTCATTTGAACACTCGCGTGGGCAAAGCATGTCATGCTCACACAGAGAAGCCCGTATAATAATCCTCGCTTGTTTAACATGGCATCGCCACTGGGTAACCGGCAGGGTGCTGGCAAATACGCATGTTAATATTGTAAATCTGACTGAGCTTTGATTCAGTAAACACTTCGTCTGTCTTGCCATTGACAATGGCCTCACCCTGGCGCAAAGCGATAATATGATCGCAAAAACGAGCGGCCATATTAATATCGTGAATGACAATGATCACGCCGATCCCTAACTCAACTGATAATCGCTTAATCAGATTAAGTACTTCAATTTGATGACCGATGTCTAAAGCAGACAATGGCTCATCCAATAATAAAAAGCGGCTTTTTTGCGCCAGTAGCATTGCCAACCACACTCTTTGCCGCTCGCCACCAGACAAACTGTCGACTTGACGTTCGCCAAAAACCTCGGTATTGGTTAACTGCATTGCTTCTTCAATACAACGGTGATCTTGCTGGCTTAAACGACCTAAAAGACCATGCCATGGGTAACGACCAAAACTCACCACCTCTTTCGCGCTAAGATTGTCACTACTAGGGATCGCTTGAGGTAAATAAGCAATGCGTTTGGCAAAGTCTTTATTCGACCATTGATGTACAGATTTACCCTCAATAACCACATCACCTTGTTGATGAGGCTGCTGCTTGGCCAATAACTTTAATAAGGTTGATTTTCCCGAGCCATTATGGCCCACGAGGGCATAAATTTTACCGGTGTCGAATTGCATCGAAAAATTGCTCAGCAATACCTGCTGACCTACTTTATATGTCAAAGACTTAGCCTCTAACATCACCACCTCTCTAACTATTAAACAAAAGCGTGCAGAGAATTTACCTGTATTCACATTATCAATCAAATGCTAATGAGAATAATTTTCTTTTAATCATGACTAAAGGTGCCTTGGTTAAGGTTGTGATATCTAAATTCAATGGCCTTTAAATACAGACCATGATCACAGTTATTGAGTTTTTAAAAAGAGTGGGATTGGCGGGTTAAATATGCGTAAGGTGAGCGTCTAGTAACCCAACTTCATGCTAATTGAACGAGATTGGTTGCAAAAAGGTAGTGATACCAAAAAGAAGAGGAATCAACACAACTCAGATAACCCCTGTCTTTAGTCGTCACATAAAAGAATAGAGGCAATAAATGGCACAACGCAATTGACCTTATGCTTGCTTGCCTTTGCGATCAGAGTCGGGGACAGAAAGCTCACTTTCTACTCGATTGCGGCCATTGGCCTTGGCTAAGTATAAAGCCTTATCAGCGAGACGCAGTACATCACTGACTTGACTGTCAGAGTTTGCCATCGCCACCCCAATACTGGTTGTCACCTGAAAGTGGTGATCTATTGTTAAGTTAGCGATACCGACACGCAGTTTTTCAGCCAATAGCAGAGCTTGACAGAGTTCGGTGTTGGGACAGATAACCAAAAATTCTTCACCGCCCCAACGGCCGCTCACATCAACCTCTCGGATATTATTTTTAATCCAATTAGCCACGGTAATTAACGTCTCATCGCCGGCTTGATGACCACGACTGTCATTGATGGACTTAAAGTGATCCAAATCTAACAACACCACCGAATAGGCGTGTTCATAACGCAAGAAACGATTGTGCTCTTCGTGAAGCACCTGGTCTAAATGACGACGGTTATACACTTTGGTTAACGAATCGGTGATCGATCGACGCTGCAATTTTTTTTCTAATTCTATCGTTTCCGTGACATCTTCAATCACAGCCTGTACCGCGGGCTCACCGTCCCATTCTATTAGGTTGTCGTAGACTCGAAAATGACGCTTGACGTCATCGTAACAAATGTTTTCTACAACGGTACAACTGCCTTGTATTTTACCCGATACAATATCTTGATATTGCTCAATGGCTTTGCCTCTTTGCGATTCAGGAATGAACTCGAGCAAATCAACTTGTTCAAGTACATATTCAATCGAAGGGGCATGCATCAAATCAACCCAAGTTTGGTTGACCATTAGGGGTTTAAAATTTCGATGGACATTGATTCCTTGCCCAGACGTCGTGATTAATTGTTTATACTTGCGTTCATTTTCTCTGATTTGTAGATGGGCTTTTTCTAACGCTGACATGTCCATAACCGTCACTTGAATTGCGTCTTCGCCCTGCCATTTGATGACGTGATCTATGGTAAAAACGGTGATCAAGCGGCCGTGGCGATCGATGTTTCTAAACGTTCGCCCACGAGGGATCACTTCACCACTGATTTGGCGATAATAATTTTCACGCGCAATGTCATGGTGTTTAGGGTGGATTAAGTCAAGGAAGGAATCTATGTTTTGCAGTAAATCTTGTGCTGAATCATAACCATAAATGCGCGCGTAATTATCATCAACGAACACCGGCTCTAAATCTTTAAGGACTATCACACCATAAGTGGAATCAAAATTAATCTCTGGCATAATCCCTCAGCATCAACGAACATTACAAATCATTATTGAGTCTATTATAGAATATAATCAATACTTTGTGGATAGTTTATCGATTGCATAAACAAGAGTGTGACACAGTGTTCAATTATCGCCTCTTCAGAAGAGTCACTACAAAGTTAGGAATGCAAATCATCACATATTTGATTGCGTCCCTGCTCTTTTGCTTGATATAGCCATTGGTCAGCCCGTTGTAAAACGGACTCTACATCGTCTTGGGGTTGAACAAGCGTTAAACCCACACTTACGGTTAACTGATGCTTTTGTACTGGGGCCGGTAATACCACCTCGCCAAGCTTTGCCATTAAGCGACTTAACACCGCTTTTGCACCATCGAGGCTGGTGTTGGGTAATAGGATTAAAAACTCTTCCCCACCCCAGCGGGCAACAACATCGTTGTCTCGGCCAGATAAGGCCAAAGCCCCGAATGCTTTCAACGCTTCATCGCCGATTTTGTGACCAAAGCGATCATTGAGGTGTTTAAAATGATCGAAATCGACAATCGCCACCGCCAAAGGTTGGCGGTAATGAGCGCGAGCAAAAAGCTCATTCATCAACTCGGTCATAAACCGGCGATTACTCAGGCCAGTTAATGGGTCGGTATTGGCCATCGATGTCATTTTTTCATTGAGATCATTTAAAGCGTGAATGTCGCGATTTCTGGCGATTTCATGCCCGACCCAATTCGAGAACAGTTTCACCAGTTCATAATCTTGACGAATAAACGCACGACATGGCTTGGGACTAGAAAAGTTCAAAGTTCCGTAACGCTGACCGTCGACAAAGATTGGAGCACCTAGATACGCTTCTAAGCCAAAGTTGATAAAACATGGATGTGTGGCAATTTCACTTTGTGATACATGATGAAACCCTTGAATATCATTAGATTTATACACGTGCGAACAATAGGTCCCTTCAAGATCAAAGCTCAGCCCTTCTTCCAAACTGTTTTCGGGATGCACTGCTTGTTTAACTATGTACAAAGAACCCTCAATCTGACTGACGATACCAATGGGTAACTTAAACAGCTCAGTGCCGAGCTCTAAAATGGCTTGTACCCTTTGTTTAAAATTAAGCTGTCTTGAAGAGGTAATACTGTGTAACGTATTCAGTGCTTCTTCGACCGCTAAACGGGCCGACTCATCATTGATAAGCGCCACAAAGCCAATCACGCGTTCACTTTCATCATGTATCGCGCCGCCATGCGTAGTACCGAAAAACGCCCTGCCATTTTTGTCTTTATACTTAACCGTTACGGTATTGTTTTTAGCACTCGCCTGCGCGTGATAACGAAGTTGTCCCATACGCATAAAGTCATCGCTATCGGCGTACAAGACTTGTGTCAACTTACCTATCAGCTCAGGGGTTTCATAACCAAATAAGGCTTCAGCAGCTCGGTTAAGGTGTAAAATGCGCCGTTCTGGTGTCGCTATCACAGCCGCTTGATCTATGTATTCAAAGCTGCGTTTTAGCACCGACAATTCAATATCTGATAGTTGCGTCACGTTCCCTCCAGCATTTAACACTGCGATGTCCAAGCCCGAGCACTGACTCCGTCAATTCAAGCTTGTTCTTTAACCATATTATCAATAAGTGCAATGTCAAATTTGAAGGTAAGTTTTCAAACCTTACTCGTATTTTTACCCGCTAAACTCGCCCCCTGCGGCTAATACTTAATAAGGGAAGGCATTCTTTTAAAACCTGTTTTGCCATAGGTGTTGATCACCAGTGCAAGGCCAATAACGCCAACGCCCAAAAGCTGCCATAATGTCAAGGCTTCACCGAATAAAAGCCAAGCGCTAAAAAGGCCAACAACCGGCACTAATAAAGACAATGGGGCAACCTGTGAGGTCGAATAACGGCTTAACAAATAGCTCCAACCGCCATATCCCACGACTGTAGCCAATAATGACAGGTAGACGACCGATAAAATGTTATGCCACTGAATACCGAATAAGGCTTAAGTTATTTGTGTGGTCCCTTCGATCCAAAATGAGCTCAACGAAAAAGCCAATGCCTGCACAATAGCACTCCAACCAATTAATGACATGGTCGATACCGAGTAGCGTTGCATGTTCAATTTATTGGTTATATTGCCCATTGCCCATTGCCCATTGCCCATTGCCCATTGCCCAACAGGTTGCGGCCGAGATCACCAATATCAAACTAAAACCATTTAACGAGACAGCATTTCCTTGAGCCTCAACGAGTATGTAAACCCCAAGTGCGGCAATAATCGCGGCATAAATATGGTGCTTTTCAAGCCTTTCTTTATAGAATACGGTGGCCGTGATAAAGGCCTGAATTTGTAACAACAGCGAAGCGAGACCAGCAGGAAATCCTATGCTCATAGCCCAAAAGAGCAAAGCAAATTGGCCAAAGCTTATCGTTAAGCCATAACAGATTAACCATGGCATGGGGCATTGAGGACGCTTGAGCAAAACCACGCCAAGCAGAGTAACAAGAATAAAGCGCATCGCCGCCAACATGAAAGGCGGGCCCCCCTCTAAACCGACCTTAATGACAACAAAGTTCACCCCCCCAAATCAGAACAATGCCAAGGGAAAGGCATCTATCACGCCATGACATTTCGTCTCCTTTACACTTATCCACACTGTGATTTAAGTTTAAAACAACCTGATTGAACATCAAGTCAATGACATTGCAGGACAAAACTTAACAACCGTTGCCTTTTCTGTTACGAAAACAAGACTCGTTGTTGTTCTTCAGTGTTCATCTTAACGATCTCTTCGAGTTGTTTAACCGGCTAGGTAACCCATTATTGAGTTAAATTAATATGGCTATTACACAGTTGTCATGGATAACCAATCAATAATCAAGTGTCATAAATGGGTAATGGCACAGCCACATGCGATTAATCAGCTGCAATATCACTCATCAACAGCAAAAATGGAGAGGACAGAAATATGTAGGGTTAACACCACTGGGATTCATCCCTAAAGACAGGCTCAGTGGTATCAAAAAGTTTCAACCAGGCGTTCAAATATCCATGACACAGCGGACCGAAAACATGTATTGTTTACTACTGGTCGCACGTCTTATTTCCCCTTTGTGG
>JBFGYW010000157.1:0-6827 GCA_041587235.1 Vibrio sp. | reverse complement strand
GGTGTGATTCATCCCCCGACTTCTTTACTCTGCTCAATGCTTATCTTGGCTTGCGTTATTTTTTGTTGGTCTTAATGCTAAGCGATGGAAAAAAGTGTTATTTGTGGCGCGATAGCTGCGGTGATACGCAGTACCGCCGTTTGATCTTGTTACTGAGGCAGGGATTTCGAGAGCGTAACAAAAGTGAGTCAGACCCAGAGTAAAAAGAAAGTGGCTTTTAAAAAATAGCGCCATGTATCGAACTCAGAGGGTAATACATGGCGTGACTTTTTGCTAAGCTTTTGTATTTAATAAAGTTTTTTGGTTTGGAGTGAGAATGGTTGGGCCACTGCTTGGCAACATATCTGGATAGTCGAGTGTGTAGTGCAAGCCGCGACTTTCTTTGCGCTGCATGGCGCAGTTAACCATTAACTCGGCGACTTGTAATAAGTTTCTGAGCTCGAGAAGATTATTGGAAACGCGAAAATGTTGGTAGTACTCCTGAACCTCGCGTTGTAATAAATCAATGCGGTGTTTGGCTCTTTCTAAACGCTTGTCTGTGCGTACGATCCCCATGTAATCCCACATTAATAGACGCAGCTCATGCCAGTTGTGTTGGATCACCACTTCCTCGTCAGAATCACTGACTTGACTTTCATCCCATTTAGGCACGGCCGAGGGCATCGGAGTGTGTGCTAGTTTTTCGACGATGTCTTTAGCGGCAGAGCGAGCGTAGACAACGCATTCAAGCAAGGAATTTGAAGCCATTCGATTCGCGCCGTGCAAGCCGGTGTAGCTGACTTCACCAATAGCGTAAAGATTGTCAAGGTCGGTCTGCCCTTGCAAATTGACCATCACACCACCACAAGTATAGTGGGCTGCGGGGACAACAGGAATGGCTTCCTTGGTCATATCAATGCCGAGATCCATCAGGCGGGCGTAAATGGTCGGAAAGTGTTTGGTGATAAACTCTGCCGGTTTGTGACTGATGTCGAGGTACATGCAATCAGCACCTAACCGCTTCATTTCGAAGTCGATAGCTCGTGCGACAATGTCTCTGGGAGCCAATTCTTTTCTGTGGTCAAAATCAAGCATGAAGCGCGAACCATCAGGGCGTTTTAAATAGGCGCCTTCCCCGCGCAGTGCCTCAGTGAGCAAAAAATTGCGCGATTCTGGGTGGTATAAACAAGTGGGGTGAAATTGATTAAATTCCAAATTGGCAACGCGACAGCCAGCACGCCAAGCGATGGCAATCCCATCACCGGAAGAAACGTCCGGATTCGAGGTGTATTGATACACTTTAGAAGCCCCGCCAGTGGCAAGCACGACAAATTTGGCTCTCACTGTTTCAACGTGTTCTTGTTCGCGATTCCAAATGTACGCTCCGATGACTTTACTGGCATCGCCACCCACTTTATCTTCCGTAATGAGATCTAATGCGTTGTGTGACTCGAGAATGTGAATATTGGGGTGGTTATTGGCGTTGTCTTGCAGTGAAGTCTGCATCGCCATTCCCGTGGCATCGGCCGCGTGAAGAATGCGTCTGTGACTGTGGCCACCTTCTCGGGTTAGATGGTATTTCGGGTGATCTTGGTCGTCATTCTCGTCATCGAGATCAAAAGGGACACCACCATCGATGAGCCACTGAACACAGCGCTTGGCGTTTTCGGCAATAAAGCGGACGGTTTGATCTTCACAAATGCCACCGCCTGCAATGTGGGTGTCTTCGATGTGGGAGTCGATGCTGTCGTCTTCGTCAAATACGGCGGCGATGCCGCCTTGAGCATAAAAGGTGGATCCTTCACTACGAGGACCTTTACTCAGAACCATTACTTTACAATGATTGGCGATTCGCAACGCGAGTGATAAGCCAGCGGCGCCACTGCCGACGACGAGGACATCACAGGCATGTTCATGTTGTAAGTTCATAAAACTGTCTTTTTTCCCAGTTATTATTATCGTATCAAGTGCCGTGCACTTCCCGTTTTTGTTTCTCACCGCGCAAATCATCAAAGGCGATAAGCTCTCTCTATTGTAACCTGAGTTATTATGGCTATTGCTTTTCTCTTACTGACTGATCACAATAATTGCATGCGTCTATTAGAGCACATTTACGCTATGATATTGACAAAAAAATGACCTGATAAGGAACTTTCCTCTTCAGTTTGAGTCACAATAGTGCTCAAGTAAGCAGTGGTGTCAATACTACATTCCACATAAATGAAAACCCCATATCCATTATCGGTGGGGCGCAACTGATAGGAGTATCCGCTCGAATGAACGAGCAGCTAACCGATCAAGTATTGATTGAGCGAGTTCAGAGTGGAGATAAGCAAGCGTTTAACCTTTTGGTGACTAAGTACCAAAACAAGGTGTGCAATCTTATTTCCCGCTATGTTAGTAATCCTGGCGATGTGCCAGATATTGCCCAAGAAGCCTTTATCAAAGCGTATCGAGCTATCCCTAACTTTCGAGGTGAAAGTGCTTTTTACACTTGGCTATATCGCATCGCTGTGAATACGGCAAAGAATCATATTGTTGCGCAAGGGCGTCGCCCTCCCGCGACGGATGTTGATGCTGAAGATGCTGAATATTATGAAAATGGTAACGCTTTAAAAGAAATATCGAACCCAGAGAACCTGACGTTGTCCAACGAGTTGAAACAAACGGTCTTTGCCGCGATCGAAGCGCTACCTGAAGATTTGAAAACGGCAATTACGCTTCGTGAGCTAGAAGGCCTAAGTTACGAGGAAATTGCTGAAGTAATGGATTGTCCAGTTGGCACTGTACGTTCGCGTATTTTTCGTGCTAGAGAAGCGGTAGAAAAGAAGATTCGTCCTCTTTTGCACCGCTAGTCACGTTTTAACTAAGGTGAATAAAATGGCTGATAAAGAAAAAATTTCAGCGCTCATGGATGGCGAGTTGTTGGATCAGTCTTTGATTGAACAAATAACCCAATCTGCTCAAGACCAAGAGGTTTGGCAGGACTACCATACCATCGCAGATATTATGCGTGGAGAAACGCCGAGCAGTGTTGATTGGGATATCGCTGGTAAAGTGGCGTTGGCCTTGGAGCAAGAGCCCACTCATCAAAAAGTGTCCTCATTGACTCGTGAGCCCGAATTGGAGTCACAACCGGCACCCACTCAAGCACGTCGATATTTACCTAAGTGGCTAAATCCCTTAGGTCAAGTTGCGGTGGCTGCTTGTGTATCTATGGTGGTCATCTTTGGCGTTCAACAATACCAAGGTGAAGAAGTGAATCCTGTCACTGCCAGTACTGCCGATGTTCCGGTATTGCAAACTGTGCCTTTTTCTGGCACCGCTGAACCGGTCAGTTGGACTCGCTCTGCGGCTGAAAAATCGAGTAGTCAGGCGAATCTACAAGAGCAGCGCAAGCGAATTCACGCTTTACTGAGTGATTATGAACTGCAGTTGCGTTTAAATAGCGTATCGCCAACTCAAGAGATGAATGCATCGGAAGGTCAATGAAAAAAATCTTAGTCAGCGTTTGTGCGCTTTTATCAATGAGTGCGTTTTCCGCTCATGCAGATAAATTGACGGCTGAAGACTTATTACAAAAAATGAGCGAAGCCACACAGACGTTAAATTACGAACTTTCCTACATATTGATCCGAAAAAACAGTATTGAGCCGCTTTTGTATCGACATTCTGTTGATAACAACATGCAGCTGGCACATTTGGTTTATCTCAGCGGCCCATATCGAGAAGTGATCCGGCGAGGCGACGAGGTGAGTTATCGTGAAACCGGCGTAGAGCCTTTCTCGATCCACTCTGGTAAAATGGTGGCCCCGATTATGCCAATGCTCGGAACCGATGTGGAGCAATTGCATAAGTATTACGACTACGTCAATGTTGGTCGCGCTCGTGAGGCGGGGGCGACCTCACAAGTTTTGAGGATTGTCCCTAAAGACGGTTTGCGTTATTCGTACGTGTTGTGGATAGATGATAACAATCACCTGCCGTTGCGAGCTGACTTGGTCGATCGAGATGGCGAAGTACTAGAGCAATATCGCACCATTACGTTTGCGGTCAATGCCAAGCTTGCCCAATTGATGCAGCCGCTATCTTCCGTTGAGTTGCCGCCGGTATTAGCAATGCCCAAAGGTCAGTCTGCCAAAACCCATTGGCACGTCAATTGGATTCCCGATGGTTTTGCTGCGCAGAAAATCAGTCGTTATCGCTTAAATGATACTCATCAGCAAGTTGAAAGCCAGATATACAGCGATGGTTTGTTTAGCTTTTCTGTTTATGTAGCCAAGCGCGATGAACACTCTTTGCGCGGTCAGTATATCCGTCAAGGTCGTCGCACGTTACACAGTGTGGTGATTGGTGAACATCAGGTGTCGGTTGTGGGGGATATTCCGCCTTCCACTGCACAACGCATTGCTCAGTCAGTGGTATTTGATCCACAAGGTGACACACCATGATGACCGCGTTAGCCAAGGTGCAGCAGGTCAAAAAAACCGACCAAGGCTGGTGGGTTGAATTGGCTTGTGAGCAACAAAGCAGTTGCAACAGCTGTCAATCACAAAAGAGCTGCGGTACAGGGGTAGTGTCAAAAGCGATCGGTAACAAAACTCTGATTTGGCAATTGAATACCTCGTTAGCGGTAAAAAGTGGCGATGTCGTTGAGATAGGCATTGGCGAAAACAGCGTCCTTTCCTCGGCGCTGTTGGTTTATTTAACCCCCTTGTTGTTTATGATGATTGCCGCGGTCGTTAGCCAGTGGTGGTTGACGCCATTATTGGCAACGGGCGAGGGTCTGACGATACTCATCAGTGCCTTGAGCGGCTTTGTCGGCATGAAAATCGCCCAAAAACTGGCACGTCCTATAGAGCGACATTCCAACCGCGAAGTCAGCCTAATTCGCGTTTTAGGCCAACAGATTGTCTAATTTATGATGCGTAGTCAGCAGAAATTGGGTAGAATCGGCCAACTTATTGCCCATCAGTTTATTGATGGGTGTTGTCCTTTTATAACAAGAGTTAAGTCGCCCCAAATCTATGAAGCACATTCGTAACTTTTCGATCATTGCCCATATTGACCATGGCAAATCAACCCTATCTGACCGTTTAATCCAAGTTTGCGGTGGGTTGACTGACCGTGAAATGGCAGAACAAGTTCTTGATTCAATGGATCTTGAGCGTGAACGCGGTATTACAATCAAAGCGCAAAGTGTCACTTTAGACTACCAAGCTCTCGATGGTGAAACCTACCAACTTAACTTTATCGATACTCCGGGACACGTCGATTTTTCTTATGAAGTATCTCGATCTCTAGCGGCTTGTGAAGGCGCTTTGTTGGTGGTTGATGCCGGTCAAGGGGTGGAAGCTCAGACGCTGGCAAACTGCTATACCGCTATTGAGATGGATTTAGAAGTCGTTCCTGTTCTCAATAAAATTGACTTACCTGCCGCGGATCCTGAACGGGTTGCAGAAGAGATTGAAGAAATCGTGGGTATTGATGCCATGGACGCGGTGCGCTGCTCTGCTAAAACCGGTATTGGTGTCGATGATGTTTTAGAAGAAATCGTCAAATCCATTCCCGCTCCAGAAGGCGATCCGGAAGGTCCGCCACAAGCGCTGATCATTGACTCTTGGTTTGATAATTATCTTGGCGTGGTTTCTTTGGTGCGGATCAAAAACGGTCGTCTGAAGAAAAATGACAAGATCAAAGTCATGAGCACTGGCCAAGTGTGGGGCATTGATCGCATTGGTATTTTTACGCCTAAACAGGTCGATGGCGAAGTGCTCAACACCGGTGAAGTAGGCTGGGTTGTTTGTGGCATCAAAGACATCTTGGGCGCCCCTGTCGGCGATACCTTGACGTTGGCCAAAAATGGCTGCGAAAAGCCACTACCGGGCTTTAAAAAGGTCAAACCGCAGGTTTATGCGGGCTTGTTCCCTGTGTCTTCTGATGATTACGAAAGCTTCCGAGATGCTTTAGGTAAACTTAGCCTCAACGACGCTTCGCTATTTTATGAGCCAGAAAACTCAGCCGCTCTAGGTTTTGGTTTCCGCTGTGGCTTCCTCGGTATGCTGCACATGGAAATCATTCAAGAGCGCCTGGAAAGAGAGTACGATCTTGATCTGATCACAACGGCGCCAACCGTGGTTTATGAAGTACAGAAAAACGACGGTGAAATACTGTACGTTGATAGCCCAGCAAAATTGCCGGCCATCAATGATATCGACCAAATTCGCGAACCGATTGCCCGTTGTAATATTTTAGTGCCTGCGGACTACTTAGGTAACGTCATTACACTTTGTGTCGAAAAGCGCGGTGTACAGGTGGATATGGTTTATCACGGCAATCAAGTTGCTCTGACCTATGACATTCCGATGGCGGAAGTGGTATTGGACTTTTTTGATCGGGTTAAATCGACATCTCGTGGTTATGCATCACTCGATTACAACTTCCAGCGTTTTGAAGAGTCTGACATGGTTCGCGTAGACGTGATGCTCAATGGCGATCGCGTTGACGCCTTGGCGATGATCACTCACAAAGACCAATCTCAAACACGTGGCCGCCAATTGGTTGAGAAAATGAAAGAGTTCATCCCTCGCCAAATGTTTGATATCGCGATCCAAGCGGCGATTGGTAACCATATCATTGCTCGCTCAACCGTGAAGCAACTGCGTAAAAACGTTGTTGCCAAATGTTACGGCGGCGATGTCAGCCGTAAGAAAAAGTTGTTGAAGAAACAAAAAGAAGGTAAGAAACGCATGAAGCAAATTGGTAATGTTGAATTACCTCAAGAAGCTTTCCTTGCCATTTTACACGTTGGTAAAGACTAACGTTTAACACAAGAGTAAGAGCGTTGT
>JBFGYW010000156.1:0-6854 GCA_041587235.1 Vibrio sp. | reverse complement strand
TGGATGCCGATCTCGCTTCTTGCTAACATTGCCAGCCATTAGAGAATGACCAGAGGTCTATATGGCATATCACTGCCCTATTTGTTCTTTTGCCCTCGAGCAACAATCAAACAGCTATCGCTGCCCACAAGGCCATCAATTTGATATCGCCAAAGAAGGCTATGTCAACTTACTGCCAGTGCAACAAAAAAAGTCAAAGGACCCGGGTGATAATCAGTTGATGACACAAGCAAGGCGCCAGTTTTTAAGCTCTGGGCATTACGATGCGCTGCGCGATCACGTGTCCAACCAATTAGCCACCTCGCTACCTCAAAGCGCCAAGGCAATACTGGACTTAGGCTGTGGGGAGGGTTTTTACACTCAGGGCCTACAAGAGGCAATCAGCCATCGTAATAAGGTTCCTGACGTCTACGGCATCGACATTTCAAAAGTGGCGATTCGCTATGCGGCAAAACGTTACCGCCAATGCCGCTTTAGTGTCAGCTCTAGCTATCATTTGCCTTTTGCCGACCAAAGCCTTGATGCCATTGTGCGTATTTATGCCCCGAGTGAAGCCAATGAACTGCAACGCGTGCTCAACCGCGACGGCTTACTGCTGACTGTAACCCCTGCGCAGCGTCATTTGTTTCAACTTAGAGAGCAAATCTACACTGACGTGCGATTACACCCCGCGACACCTGAGACAATTGAAGGGTTTACCCTATTAGAAAACAAGACCTTAAGTTACACCATGTCGTTAAGCGGTCAACAAGCCCACGATTTATTGCTGATGACGCCTTTTGCTTGGAAGGCCAGTGAAGAGTTAAAACAGCGCTTGCTCGACAGTGACATTTTTGCCTGTGAAGCCGATTTTTTGATTGCCTTGTACCAAAAAAACGCCTCTGCTTCTGATGAGTAAACGATCTTTTTGACGCCTGACACGCGTTGGATACGCCGGTAAAAATTTGGCCCGTTATTTGCTGAACTGAATACTGTCCACTCGACTTTGGGGCAAAAATGAGACACAGAACGTCTTTTTTTGCCCAAGTTTTTTCCAACAGTGGCGATACAGTATTTGACGACAAAATAACCAACGCGTGACCGGAGCCTGATATGACGAGTATTCAACATTCTTCTTCGCCTTCCCCATTAAGGGGCGTAAATCAGGCTACTCTCCCGACCAATCAAACACTCAAAGAGGGTGACTCGACGACGACCTCACCCTCAACTCAAGTCTCTCTCTCTGCCGAAGGCAAAGCCTTACTGCAAGCCCTAAAGGAAATTGAACAAGACGCGCCGCCACCAGTCGAAAAGCCCAAATCCTTTGGTGATAAGGTCGAATCCTTCACCCATGGGGCGCTTGGTCTCGACCCACCAAAAGAGGATGACGAGGTCGATGATACGACGGCGAAACAAGAGCAGGAAGATGACAAGGACGATTCGTATACCGCCGGTAAATACGCGAAAGCCGCCGCCACCATTGGCACCATTTTACTCGCGGTGATTTAGCTTTCACTACTGATGCCAACAATAAAAGGCTGCCATCTCTCTAAACCGCGCCGAGATGACTGCCTTTGCTATGTTAATGCTGTGAGCACGTTGGTGGTTAAATCTGTCACCGGATAGTCAAATTACTTTTTATCTCTTTTTCGCGTATACCTTTAAGCTTTGTCGCACTTATATCAATCGCGAAATCCGCCGTGCTCCACCATGATGTATTTCATGATGGGACTTATACTCATGGGTATCAGTATAAAATGGCCGTTTTACCAATCGAAGCACCGCTTTCAATCAGCGTGTGTGCCTCTTTAAGCGTGGCGACACTAAAGTCGTTCAAGGTGGTGGTTAGTGTCGATTGAAGTCGCCCTGAATCGATTAAGTTGGCCGCTTGGAACAAGATCTCTTGTTGCTTTTGTAGATCAGCGGTATTAAAGAGTGAGCGCGTGAACATCAACTCCCAAATAAAGCCTGCCGATTTGCCTTGTAACGCAGACAGATCGACACCGCCATCAAACTCAACAATGGAGCTGATCATACCTTGCGGCGCAATGAGCTCGACCATCGCATCCCAATGGCCTTTGGTATCGGCAACGTTAAAGATATAATCAACATGCTCAATGCCTTGCTCGCGTACCGACTCGACTAAGCGACGGTGATTGACCACATAGTCAGCCCCCATTGCTTTGACCCATTGCTCGGTCTCGGGGCGTGAGGCGGTTGCAATCACGGTCAGATTGGTCAGTTGTTTGGCCAGTTGAATAGTGATCGAGCCAACGCCACCAGCGCCGCCAATAATCAAAATCGACTTCTTCTCTTCTGGGCGAACGCGTAAACGATCAAACAAGGCTTCCCACCCCGTGAGTGTCGCAAGTGGCATCACTGCCGCAGCGTCATCAGACAAACTTTTGGGGGCATGAGCCGTAATTCGATAGTCAACGGCTTGGTATTGGGCATTCGCCCCCATGCGTGTCACATCGCCTGCATAGTAGACTCGGTCGCCGATCTCAAAGCCATCGACCTTGTCACCTTTAGCAACAACTTCACCCACGGCGTCGTAGCCCAATACTTTGGCTTGCTCTAAGGTTTTATCTTTGGCATTGCGAATGCGGATTTTGGCATCAGCCGGGTTAATCGATGTCGCGCTGACTTTAACCAGTAAATCGCGTTCTTTTATCTCGGGCAGCGCCGTTTCAAACTCAAATAAACTGTTTTGTTCCGCAATCGCCAGTGATTGAGTAAAACCAATCGCTTTCATAGTAGATGGTAATGACATAAGGATTCTCCTGTTAAGCGCCAGTACAAGGCAAGATGCACGCATTCTGCACTGGCTTGATATCAATTCGTTAGGGCCTAACGCGAGCGACAAGGCGTAGCGCTGAGGCCGTGAACGTTATTTTTGCTCGTTGCCGGCCAATTTGAATCGCACAACATGAAATGGCTTGGTTGCTCCTTCTTCTCCTTCATTAAGCGCTGGAGTAAGGTGAAGCGAGTTTTGTGTCGCGTATAAATAGCCGTCGTGAATCGCGAAACCATCGGCCCAAGACAAAAGCTTGTCGTCTTGAGCAAAGGTGCTTAAGCCGTCTTTTCTAACGAGACTAATGGCATTTCTCTCGACATCCCCGACGTAGATATCGCCATTCTTTGCCATGATCATGCCGTCACTTGGGTGCTTTTCTTGATAAAATTCAATCGTATCGGCAAGGGCTTGCTCGCTGAGTGTAGCGTCGGCAAGAGCACTGGCCGGTAAACGGTAAATCGCACTGCCGTTGACGGTGCCGAAATAAACCCACTGATTGTCAGCATCGATCGTGATGGGATTCACCCCCAGATAAAGCGCATCCGAGTGACCATCTTCGCGTTTTGTCGCCATTAATGAGTCATCGATAATCACATCGTGTTGCGGGGCAACCAGCGCCCGATTTGATTGAAGAACGCGACGAGATTGCCCAGTGGTTAAATCCACGACAACGAACGCTGGAGCCGGCTCACCAAACAAGTTGCCCAGGCTGGTATCGGCGATGTACATAAGATTGCGCTTGGTATCCAGTGCAAAATCTTGCAAAAATGAGTTACTCGCCATGGCCTCTTTATTTATTTCAATACGCTTATAGAGTCGGTCATTGAGGGTATCCCAGGCGATGATTTGCGCGGGATGGTTAGTGCTGCCCATGTCCAAAATCCACACAATACCCCCTTCGCTACTGTCGATACCGATCACAGCAGATATCCCCACATCACCTTGTTCTGGCCCGTCGGCCCAATCTTCATTAGGGAAAGGTTTGGTTGAGCCGTCGGCCATTAATTCGACCACGCGATACTTTGGCGCATCGAGAGGCTGCATCGAAAGAAAGGTTCGCCCTTGTTCTGTCAGGGTGATATTGCCAGGGCGAGTTCCGGTTAGCTTAGCGACCACTTCCACCTCATCCGCTTGCGCGAGGTTAAAGGTTGCGGTAACCGCCATAGTCAGTAGTGTTGTCATCGCTTTCATGTGATCTACCTTTGTGTCAGTGGATGATCCCGTTTGGGGTCGGATAAGGGCGAATTGGGTTGTTCACACGACTTATTTCGTTGCCGTATGGGTATGGCGAGTATCATAAGGCCGCTATTACTAATGAAAAAGCGCCTTTAATTTGAATTATTTTCAAAAATTTTTTGATAAACTTTGAAAGTTACCCGTTGCTGACCTATAAATGTCTGCGAATAAAGGGTCATTTGGGATAAGGGGGAGTTATGCATACTGAAGATTTAAACGTTGTTTTAAAAGTGGCGGAGCTTCGCAGCATTACCGCTGCGGCAACCAACTTAGACATGCGCACCGCCACAGCCAGTGCGGCTATCAAACGTGTAGAAGCGGCATTAGGTGTGGAACTGTTTGTACGTACCACTCGTCATTTAAGGTTGTCCCCGGCAGGAGAGCGTTATTTGCCTCAATGTGAAGCCGCACTCAAAATGCTCGAACACGCCAAAATGAGTATGCAAGAAGATTTGGGGATCATTGAAGGTGAAATTCGCATTGCCTTATCGTCTGATTTGGGCAGAAACCTGGTGACACCTTGGCTTGATGAATTTCTAGCTCACTACCCCAATGTGTCTTTGCGTGCCAGTATCAGTGACAGCAACATTGACTTTTATCGCGACTCTGTCGATATGGCGCTTCGCTATGGATGCCCAAACGATGCCAGTCTTTATGGGTTTAAGATCTGTGATGTGCCAAGGGTATTGTGTGCCAGCCCAGAGTATTTAAGTCACCACCCCGCCCCAACAAAACCCGATGAGTTACTTCAGCACAATGTCTTGTTTTATCAACTGCATGATGTGTTGCAAAATGAGTGGCTATTTCACCGCGGTGATCAAACTTATAAGGTCAAGCTCAAGGGCAATAGAGCGTCAAACGATGGCGATCTGGTGCGCCGTTGGTGTGTTGCCGGTCAGGGCATTGCGATTAAGTCGAGCCTGGATATGTCGCAGGATCTGTTAGCGGGGCGAGCGGTCAGTGTGATGCGTGAGTATCAAGCTACGCCAACCGAGCTTTGGCTCGTTTGTCCCAGCCGCCAGTCGATTACCCCAACGGTTCGACTACTGAGGGATTTATTTCGCGATAAAACCAAAGCGATCCTCGAACAATTGCGGTCGATTGAGGCCATTTGATACCTATCTTAATAGCTAACCTCAATCACCTAGGTTAAAAGCCAAAACATGCTCTGAACGATTGATATTGTGAGTAATATCTTCAACAAGGCAAGATAAGCCATCTAAAAACGTTTTATTTTGTTGTGGCGTATGAAATAACACGCGATTTGAGATATCAAGGTACTGTCTCTTCAAAAGAAGGGTACGACGTCTTAGATGGCGGCTCAAGCCCAATACTTCTGGGCTCGATTGAAGGGTAACGATCGTTTTCGCCTGGCTCTGTAACTTGAGCAATTCTAACTGTAGTTCATGCAATAGCACTTGTTCCTCACGCCTTTGTAACGTTTTTTGCGATCTTACAAGTAAGCGATAAAGGCGGTTAATTTGTAAATTGAGGTCTCGAGGCTGATGGTATGAGCTCACACTGATCCTTTTCATAATTAAGCTTTAACGTTAATTCTTGATAATCATTATCGGATCAAAGGGGAAAATCGGTTTAATGCCTTCTTCGCCAAATAAAAATCAATATATTGCCAAAACGTAAAGCTATTAACAGCCAACTGCTCATCGTCTTCAATACCCAGTAATGAAGCATCCCCGGTCAACTCAAACTCATCAATTTGTTCATCAGACACTTTGTGGTAACGGCTCTGAACGAGTTCATCAACAATATCTTCGTCACTGTAACCGTTAAATTTAGCAACTTCATTTGCGGTAACATTCAATCCACCCATTAACCCAAAAGGTTGAGGATCAGGATCGTGATGTAAGTGATTCAATAAAGAATGATCAACAAATGCCCCAACCTCGAACCACATATGACTATCCCTAATCGAAAAAACGAACCAATAAGATGAGTTAATGGCTACTTCCCAACCTAGTAAGTTCAACTCTCGAACAATATATCTACGGTCTTGTTCAGACAAGGGCATACCTAGTATCTGTTGAATAACGGTTTCTTGTATTTTAAATTTGGGATCAATACTTGCTTTTGCATTTTCGTCATAGTTCGGCGACTGTGAATAAAATACTAAAATAAGTTTAGCGACTTGTTTCATCGTCAGTGCTTCTTGAGAAATCGCTCTGCGGTTAATACTCATAAAAATACCTCTATGTGGATTATTAGGTGTAAAAAAAGCACCTCTGGATTCTATTCAAAGGTGCTTTTTATTATTGGTGTTATGTCAGGTCGTTATACCTATTGCTAATAAATAAAGCTCACGATTTTGACATAAACTCAGGTCACTCACTCTCGTACTCTAAATAGTCAAGTTTTACCAGAAGCTCTTCCGTCACGTCTGCGGGTTGGCTAGCGCCTTGTGGCCTGGCCCAGATTCGAATGGAATCTCCTAAGGTTTGTCGATTTCCATCTTTGTCTGATGCGAAGTATTCATGGAGATTAAAGGGAGACAATCCATCAATAAAACAATCTAGAATATCTGCTTTTGAATTCAGTTTTCCTTCTTGGTGGTAATGCTCTGTAAATGCTCTGACAAGAGACGTCTCCACTAATGCAGATGGAAACCAATCGACTGAATACCTATAAGAAATGATCCAGTTAGGACCACTCACCCAACTGATTGACCTTGGATTATTTGAAAATGCCCCCTCGGATGCCACTGCGAGCTCGTCAGTTAAACCGGCCATACATGAACTAACAATGAGCCCTTTGATTTTTTTGCTATTTTCACTAATCAGTTTTGTGGTTTTCTTAATGGTTGCATCGGCAATGCGTTTACCATCAC
>JBFGYW010000155.1:0-6855 GCA_041587235.1 Vibrio sp. | reverse complement strand
GCCACTTCTACGTTATCGTTTTCATCACGGCCAGCCGGTACGTCTTCTGCAGGTAAGTTAGGTACAGAAAGTACAATCGTTTCTAATTGGGTTTGAACCTCGGCAAGTTGCGCCTTTTTATCCTCAAGATCAGCCCCTAAGTTACCAATCTTTTGTTTGATTGCCTCAGCGCCTTCTTTATCGCCTGCGGCCATCTTTTGACCAATTTCTTTAGAAATGGCATTGCGGGTGGATTGTAGATTCTCAACTTCAACTTGAATCGATTTTCGTTTTTCTTCCAATTGACTAATCGTGTCGACATCAAGGTCAAAACCTCGGCGTGCCAATTTTTGCGCCGTTTCGTCCAGCTCTGTGCGAAGTAATTTAGAATCCAGCATCATTAATCCTATGCTTTGGTAATATGAAGTGAGCGTCAGTGACAGCACTGACGATTTGATCGTTCAAAGATAACCAAAAGCAGCTATTTTTCATAGCGCTTTTGTTGGCTTTTTGTATTTAAACTCGCCAAGTAATCCAATTTTTGTTGAATTTTACCCTCTAAGCCGCGCTCGGTTGGAAAGTAATAGCGGGTTGTTGCCATCTCGGGTGGAAAGTAACACTCCCCAGCGGCGTACGCCCCAGGTTCATCATGAGCATAACGATAACTTTCACCGTAGCCCATGTCTTTCATCAGTTTAGTGGGCGCATTGCGCAAGTGCTCAGGGACATCAAAATCTGGCAAGTTTTGCGCATCACTCAACGCCTGCTTCCACGCCACATACACCGCATTGCTCTTAGGCGCACAAGCCAAATAGACAATCGCTTGCGCTATCGCTCTTTCTCCTTCAGCAGGGCCGACACGAGTAAAACAATCCCAAGCGTTTAGGGCCACTTCCATCGCCCTAGGGTCGGCATTGCCAATGTCTTCAGAGGCAATCGCCAGCAAGCGGCGAGCAATATAGAGCGGATCGCAACCGGCGCTGATCATGCGCGCCGCCCAATACAATGCCGCATCGGGATCGGATCCGCGAATCGATTTGTGCACGGCTGAAATCAGGTCGTACCAAGCGTCGCCTTTATTGTCAAAACGGGCACTTTTCTCCACTCGCACCTGAGCGAGTGATTCGAGTGTCAGTTGCTTACGGCCTTGTTTTTCCTCGGCAAAATCGTACATCAGCTCAAGGTAGTTGAGCGCCATCCGCACATCGCCTTGCACCATATTGGCCAGGTTTTCTAACACGCCCGATTGGCAATCTGCGTCTATAGCACCCAATCCGCGCTGAGCGTCATTCATCGCTTGCTGCAATGCGTGATGAATGTCTTGCTGATCTAATGCCGTGAGCTTATAAACCCTTGCGCGAGACAATAACGCATTATTGAGTTCAAACGATGGGTTCTCGGTGGTCGCGCCAATAAAGGTCACCGTCCCGTCTTCGATGTGCGGTAAAAAAGCATCTTGTTGAGATTTGTTAAACCGATGGACTTCATCAACGAATAAAATGGTCTTTTGTCCCATTTGAGCATTGTGCTTGGCATTGTCGATGGCTTGTCGAATGTCTTTGACACCGGAAGTCACGGCCGAAACACGTTCGACCTGCGCATTGGCATATTCGGCAGCTAACTCTGCCAACGAAGTTTTGCCGGTGCCCGGTGGCCCCCACAAAATCATCGAATGAAGATGCCCCGACTCAAGTGCGCGGCGCAGAGGCTTGCCATCGCCGAGAATATGCCGTTGACCGACATACTGCTCTATGCGTTGAGGACGCATCCGCGCAGCGAGTGGACGATGATCCACTTGGCCAAAATCCAAACTCAAATTACTCAAGAGTTACTGCCTCTGATCGTCGATATCAACCCCTTTAGGAACCTCAAAACTATAAAGGGATTTATCTGTAAAGCCTTGACTGAATTTCGAAAAGTCAAAGGTACTGGTTTGACCGTCTTGTTCGATCACCTTAAATTGATCCACTTGACCACCCGCGGTAATGGTAATTTGATATTGACTGCCCGACTGGGCTTTGTCGGTCGAGATCAAGGTAAAGGTATCTTGCTTTTGTGAAACCTGATAATGCTGCCAATCGCTGTCTTGATTGCGAGTCAAGAGAATAAACGGAGTTTGCGCCGTCGCTTGTTCTGGATTGTACAAAGTCACTTGCTCAACAAAGGGGCTGTAATACCACAAGGTGTCGCCATTAGAGACTAATAATGTTTCATCCGGGCTTTGTGTATGCCAGCGAAACAAGCTCGGCCTCGCCACGTCGACCTCGCCTTCCCCCTGCATGATGACATCGCCTTCTGGGCTAACCACTCGCTGATCAAAATGCGCACTAAAACCCTGAGTACTGGCTAAACGCTCGCTGAGTTCTTGCTGAGGATTGGCCAATGCACTGGTACTCACGAGCAACAACAACCACCATTTCTTCATAGTTTACCTTTTGTCTGCTATTAAATGTCTAACGACTCTTTGGTAGACCTTACTGACTACCAAGGGTTCAATTACTTACCTTGGGGTATCACTCCACCGGGGGCGGCGCCAAGACTTCTCGGTTGCCATTGTGACCCGGTGGGCTGACAATGCCTTGCGCTTCGAGTTGTTCGACAATACGCGCGGCTCGGTTATAACCGATTTTGAAACGCCGCTGGACACCAGAAACTGAGCCGCGTCGAGACTGCACCACGTGCTCAACTACTTGATCGAACAAGGGGTCAACGTCTTCATCAGCATTCTGTTCACCTGGCAACAAGGCTTCTGGACCTTGATCACCACTGATGATCTCTTCGATGTAGTTCGGTTTGCCCCGCGCCTTCCAGTTATTCACCACTGCGTGTACGTCATCGTCAGACGCAAATGCGCCGTGCACCCGCACCGTGTGGCTAGAACCTGGTGGGAGGTACAACATGTCCCCCATACCGAGTAGAGATTCTGCGCCGCCTTGATCAAGTATGGTACGAGAGTCGGTTTTGGTCGACACCGTAAATGCCACGCGAGTTGGAATATTGGCTTTGATAAGGCCGGTGATCACATCCACTGACGGGCGCTGGGTCGCCAGCACCAAGTGAATTCCTGCCGCCCGTGCCTTTTGCGCTAAACGGGCAATCAACTCTTCGACTTTTTTACCTACCACCATCATTAAGTCGGCAAATTCATCGACAATTACAACAATGTAAGGCAATTTCTCCAACATTGGAGCCTCAGTATCCATACTGTCGCCTTCTTTCCACAGCGGATCATGGATAGGGTGACCTGCTTCGGCGGCCATTTTGAGTTTTTCATTAAAGCCTTTTACGTTGCGCACCCCCAACGCCGACATCAATTTATAGCGGCGTTCCATCTCGCCGACACACCAGCGCAAGGCATTACCGGCATCTTTCATATCGGTGACCACTTCAGACAACAAATGTGGAATGCCTTCATACACCGACAACTCAAGCATTTTGGGGTCAATCATGATAAATCGTACATCTTCTGGGGTCGATTTGTACAAGATACTTAAAATCATCACATTGACCCCCACCGATTTACCTGAACCTGTGGTACCGGCCACCAACACGTGTGGCATTTTCGCTAAGTCAGCAATGACCGCTTCACCGGCGATGTCTTGGCCAAGTACAACTGTGGTCGGCGAACTGGCTTGTTTGAACTTTTCACTGCTGACCACATCCGACAAATACACGGTTTCCCGGGTCATATTGGGCAGTTCTAGGCCGACATAAGGTTTGCCGGGGATCACCTCAACCACACGGACTGCCATGGCGGATAATGAACGTGCCAGATCCGATGACAAGCTGGAAATTCGGCTCGCTTTGACCCCTGGCGCTAAATCCAATTCAAAGCGAGTGATCACCGGGCCTGGAAAAATACCCACCACTTGAGCTTTGATCTTGTAATCCGCCAATTTGGACTCAACCAATTTGGCAATGCCCTCCAACGCTTGTTTGTCGACAAAGTTGTCGCGTTTTTCGGGATGATACAGTAGGTCCAAAGTTGGCAACGGCTCTTCTGGGACGGGTAAATTGGGCTCATCTTGAACTAAAAATGGATTTTGCTCCGCGGCTTTTTTCTCTTGTGCTTGGGCAACAATATGCTGAAATGCCGCGAGATCTTTGTCTTCGTTTACCTTGTCTTCGCTCGCGTTATCGTCACTCGGTGTGTCGGCGATGTCGGCGTCTGCACTGCTTAAAGGTGCATTGTCTCCCCCTAGTGGCGCGCTTGAATCACTCGCCGCATCTGGGTTAGGTGCAGACAGCGTTGAGCCGTTGTCAGTAACGGGCTCTGTTCGCCAAGTAGTGGCAACCGGTTCAACAGAGGTTGGGTTGTTAGACGATGTAGCCAATGACGCGGCATCAGCGCTGTATTGCTCATCAGAATGAGTAGGGCTATCGAGCGTGAAGACGGCTTCATCATCGACGTCAGTGACCGTATTATTTTCTACTGTAGTGTCCGCTTCTGCTCCAGTCTCGAGTTTTGTGACTGCGCTGGAATCAGTGACAACTTCGGTATCCATCACACTTGCTGATTTTGTGCTCGCTTGTGGCTCTTGCCACTCATCGGCGACTGGCTCTTTCGCAAATGGCGGCGGCACGAAGTCTGTCTCTGAATGTGATTCATCATCTTGAGCCAAGGCGGGAGACGACTCAAAGCGCGGCGTTTTCGCTAAATCCTGCTCTAAGCTCGCCCAATCGAGGTCATCATTAAGACTCGGCCCTTGATAATCGAGCTCGTTGTCATCAAGCGAATATTTCGCCATCTCATTGCGGTTACTTTGATGCGCATTGCTGTGAGTTGCATTCGCCGTGGTTTGCCATGTTTGTGACCCAGGGTTTTCTCGGGCCTTATCGGCCGCGCCATAAGACGCGATATTGGCGCCGGTTTGTGGTGCTGAGGTTTCGGCCGATGGCGGTAAATGAATGGTATAACCACGGCTAGAGAGTTCATGTGACGAGGTGTCATCAGCCGGGTACATTGGGCGAGACTCCACCTTAGGCTCATCGAGTAAAGGATCGCTATCTGCAGAATACCCCGGCTCAGCTTGCCAATCTTCAGTTTGATCGTCAACGCGATCGGCGTCATAAGGCTGTGGAGATAAGTGCTCATCGCGCTGTCCGCGCAATTTATTAAGCAAGTTGGTGGTGCGAGTAATTGCCCAATCGCCGAGCTTTTCGACTATAGTCAACCACGAAATACCTGTCAATAACGTAAATCCGGCGCCCCACAAAAACAGCAGCATCAAGGTAGTACCCAGCACATTAAGGGTGGGTAAAGACAAATTGGTCAACACATCGCCAACCACACCGCCAGAGGAAAAATACCAAATATCATCGAAGTTCATGTCAGCGAGACCACAACTGGTCAATATCAAGACGAACACACCTAATAAACGTGTGCCCCACAACATGAAATCAATGTCCTCTTCTTCACTGCGTTTGCGAAAGGCGATCCAAGCGCCAGCAATCAAGAGTACGGGGATCAAATAGGCCAACAGTCCAAAGACGAAGAACAAGGTATCCGCCACCCAAGCCCCGAGCATTCCTCCGGCGTTATGCATTTTCCCGCCCCACGAGGTTTGTGACCAAGAAGGATCGGCGGGGTTAAAAGTGATAAGAGAAATCGCCAGTAAAACCGAGCTCAACACGCCGATGATGAGACAGCATTCTTTTAATCGTTCAAACCCATCAAGACGAGCCGTCGCGATACGTTCACCGGTTTTAATTATCGTTTGTACTTTTTCTGCGCTCTGTTTGAACATATCTTTGTTGAATCTTCTTGCGTTAGAAACAATCCGAGCGGCTGCAAGCCGCTCGACGTTTCATTGATTTAACCACATCGTTGTCAAAAACCCAATCTACTCCAGGTCAAAGCGCAAACATCCTCACTTTATTGACAGTAAATTAACGTGTTTTGATGACTAAATGATTGGTTTGTTTTACTTCTTCCATCACCACATAGGTTCGTGTGTCGTTGACACCGGGTAAACGAAGTAAGGTATCACCGAGTAGACGTCGGTAAGCACTCATGTCAGATACCCGGGTTTTCAACAGATAATCGAAATCACCGGAAACCAAGTGACACTCTTGAATGTCATCGAGTTTTTGCACCGCGGTATTAAATTGCTCGAACACATCCGGCGCACCTCGGTTAAGGGTAATCTCAACAAACACCAATAGAGAGGCATCGAGGTACTGTGGATTGAGTAATGCGGTATAACCACTGATATAGCCTTGACGCTCGAGACGACGCACGCGCTCTAAACACGGCGTGGGAGACAAACCAACACGCTTTGACAGCTCGACATTTGAAATACGACCGTCTTTTTGTAACTCATTGAGTATATTACGGTCAATACGGTCTAAATCTTTGGACGGCTTTTTTTCGTTTTCTGCCATTTTTATTCCACCTTTTACTTCCTTGCAAATAGAAATATCCGCATCAAGGGGATGCGCGATATTTAATCGAATGATGCAATCGTTATCGAAGACAACAATGCAACTGACGTGAGCTCAACAAAAGTTGAAAGAGACAACACAAAAGACAAAGTCACAGGAACGTTTTATGTGTTTAAAAGGCCAATTTCATCGCCTATCCCACTCCCTAGAAATTGCATGACCATTAGCCACAACAAGGGCAAACTCGGTTTGATGACGTTAAAATTAAAGCGTCACTCAATCTAGGTTTTGGGGCTTGTGTTAGGATTTCCATTCCCCTTACTCATCAGCGACAATTAGACATAATCTCAGTTGATTCACTGTAAAAATCACGCCAAACCCTAAATTTTCCACAATCTGCGGCGCTTATCAAGTACAAAACTCTGATATTTGAACTATTTTTGTGATATTGCTTTTTTATTACGCATAGCGTTGCGATAAAATCAGTACAAT
>JBFGYW010000154.1:0-6878 GCA_041587235.1 Vibrio sp. | reverse complement strand
TAAAGCGTTGGCTGCTTGCAAGGTTTCCTCTACGCCGGCGACATTTTGTTGCACCAAGTCAAAGGCCATGGTGGTGTTTTTCGAAATATCTTCGGTGACACTGAATTGCTCGGTCGATGCGGTGGCAACTAAGGTGTTGATCTCAGAAATGGAATCCACCGCATGGGCAATTTTTTCAAACGAGGCTTTGACTTGGTCGGCCAATTCCACCGACTGGGTAATTAAGCCGACACTTTGGCTCATGTTTTCCTGCGCTTTGTTGGATTGCGATTGCAGCTTCTCAATGATTTGTTGAATGCTGACGGTCGATTCCAAGGTCTTGGACGCGAGACTGCGCACTTCATCGGCGACCACGGCAAATCCACGCCCGTGTTCCCCTGCGCGAGCGGCCTCGATGGCGGCGTTCAAGGCCAGTAAGTTGGTTTGCTCTGAAATCGAATTGATCACCTCAGTGACAGAGTCAATCTCAATCGAAAATTGACGCAACTCATCGACAATGGCGGCATTATCGGTCACCGAACGGTTGATGGTGTCGGTTAACTGAATGTTTTTCTCTAGGGTCAATTGCCCTTCTTGAACACTGTCGAGGGCAGTGCGCGCTTCGTGCTCGGCCATACTGGCTTTTTCACTGACTTCTTGCGAGGTGGAGGACAGTTCGTTGATCGCGGTAGAAATTTGCTCCATCTGAGAAAATTCCGCTTGGGCATTGTCTTTGCTCTGGCTCATGATCACATTGAGCTGCTCTGACGACGACGATACGCTCTCCGACAACGAATGGCTGTTGGAAATCAGCGATTTGAGCTCTTTAGTCAATAAAATGAGCGAGTGATAAATACCGGTTTCTTTCCCCGTTTCTGCCAAGTTGACCCGAAAATCACCACTGGCCATGGTGCGCATGATTGTCTCTATCTCCTCAGGGGGTCCACCCACCGGCTTGAGTACTTGGCGTTGGACAATAACAAACAAAGCCCCAATGGCAATCAGCAGACTGACCACCCCGAGCAGCAGGCTAATTTTAAGTTGCTGGTTTGCCCCTTGGTTGATAAAGCTGTCTTTGACAAAGGTAACAAATTGCCAGTTGTTGATCGGCACCGGGCTCCAAAACGAGGTAAAGTCAACGGATTGGCCTTTTACTTCAGCTTGATAGCTCATCTCTGGCTGTTGGGCGTTAAAATCGCGATACTTAGGTCGTAAGTCATAAATGTTTTTGCCGAGGTAGTCTTCATAGGGCGCGATCAGCACGGTACCTTGATGAGTAAACAAGAACAAATCGTCGCGGATCACCAACTCTGTCAGCAGTGAATCGAGATAAATTGAGCTTAAAGAGGCGATGTTATCGTTGAGTTTATAGGTCATGACAATAATTTTTTTGCCGGTGATCGCCGACTCAAACGGTTCGGAAACAACAAAGGTTTCTCCCTGTTCAAAAATCGCTTTATAGTAATCTTGACCACTGTCTTTAAGGTTAAAGTCCATTTTGAGTCCTGCGCTGTTATACAGTTCGCCACGCTTATTCATCACAAAGGCTTCTTCGACAAAACCGGCTTGAATTTTTTTGATCAGCTCAAGCTGACTCACCGCGTACCCGGATAAGCTATCGCCCTGAATGTCTGCCGCGGTGATATTGATTCCGGCGAGCATGCTGCGAAAAGCGGAAAAACGCTCTTGCATCGAGTTTTGGATATTGGCGTTCTTTTCTTTGAGCAAGCTTTTGTTGAGCTCTGCGCTTTCTTGCTGAAAACTGTAAAAATTTAACGTGATAAGGGCGACGATAATGGCGGTGATCAAAGCGCCAATCGCCAAAGAGATTCTCAAGGTAAATTTATTCATCGGTTTCGTCCGTTGGGTTACTGTTGCGCTGGGCAATCGGCGATGGTTAATAATTACTATTATTTATACTTTAGCGGCAATAAACAAAAAAGGTAGATAAATAAATGACAAAAAATGCGACTGGTGAATAAGAAGCGCTTATTTTACACATTTTTTCGTCATCGACTGAGCGTGCCTAGACATCGAGAGCGCCGCCGCTGGTGTTTCAGTCCAAGGGGGAGTGTTAACCCAGAACTTGTCTGTTGACGCTGCGCGGTGTGATTGGCCAACCTCACCTTGCTCGGGGAAGTTGAAATAAAGTTATATGATAGATGAATAAATTTCACCCAAGAAGCGTTGACTTTAGCGTCAATAGCACAGATTATTTAGACATATAGACGGCCAAAATAATGATATGTGTCACACAAACTGTGCTAGGCACCGGAGCTGAGGGTTTTTTCATGGCATACACACACGCAGGGCATATTGACGCGCTCAATCAAAATATCGCGGAACTTTCCGGTGATATTAATGTTTCCTTTGAATTTTTTCCGCCCAGTTCGGAAAAAATGGAGCAGACCCTGTGGCAGTCGGTACAGCGCTTAAAAACACTCAACCCCAAATTTGTCTCTGTCACCTACGGCGCCAACTCTGGCGAGCGTGAGCGTACGCATTCCATCATTAAAGAAATCAAAGCGCAGACTGGTTTGATATCGGCCCCGCACCTCACCTGTATTGATGCCAATCGGGATGAGTTGATCGCCATCGCCAATGACTATTGGCAAAACGGGATTAAAAACATCGTCGCCTTACGCGGTGATATTCCCCCCGGTGGTGGCACGCCAGAGATGTATGCCTCGGATCTGGTCGCCTTGTTAAAGTCACAACACGATTTTGATATTTCAGTGGCCGCGTTTCCAGAAGTACACCCAGAAGCGAAAAGTGCTCAAGCCGACTTATTAAATCTAAAACGCAAAGTGGAAGCCGGCGCCAATCGCGCGATTACTCAGTTCTTTTTTGATGTCGAAAGCTATTTGCGTTTTCGCGATCGCTGTGTGGCAGCGGGGATTGAGGTCGAAATTGTCCCGGGGATCCTGCCGGTGTCGAACTTTAAACAAGCGGCGCGCTTTGCTGCACAAAACCATGTTAAGGTGCCGGGATGGATGGCGCGTCAGTTTGAAGGCCTCGATGACGACCCATTGACCAGACAATTGGTTGGTGCCAGCCAAGCGATCGATTTGGTTCGAGTTTTGAGCCGAGAAGGGGTGAAGGACTTTCACTTTTACACCCTCAATCGCGCAGAAATGACTTACGCACTTTGTCATACCTTAGGCGTAAGACCTCAGGTTTAATTTGATTACCGATGGGATGGCGATTATCTCATTGGTCTTATACCAATCTAACTAAATAGCTGGTCAAAAAAAGCTTGCCGATGGGCAAGCTTTTTTATCATTGGGATTAGCAAGTTGTGCAGAAGGGGCGGTTAAGCGGCCATCATTTCCAACTCGTTAACCACTTCTTGTGCCCACTCTAACCAAGCTTTGCGCAGCAACAAATTGCGTCGTAAGGTCAAACGCTCGAGCCTAGCTTGCTTGTCGAGAATGTGCTGGTTCGGGTAGTAAGCCGATTCTACTTCTTCGGCGTGGGCAATAAACTTGGCCGTTTCTTCAATTTGCTCACGCATCAAGCTCACAAAAGGCGCGGCCGTTTGTACAGAGCAAGCCATTAATTTGGCGCAGAACTCATCGCGAGTGGTTGGGTGTTGAGTGCTGTTGTCAAACCAAGCGCGTAATGCCTCACGGCCTTGCTGGGTGATAGAGTAGATTTTTTTGTCTGGCTTGCCTTCTTGCGGTTCTAATACACAAGTGACTAGGCCTTTATCAGCCATTTTATTCAATTCGCGGTAGACTTGCTGGTGGCTCGCTTTCCAAAAGAAGCCGATGCTTGATGAGAATTCTTTTGTAATATCGTAGCCAGTTGCATCTTTTGTGCTGAGCACGGTCAAAATTACGTGTGGTAATGACATGTCTTCATCCAAATGGTTAATAAACAGTAAACGTATTACTCAAAGCCATGTGAACTCTTAGTGGTCCGTTATTTTTTCTTTGAGTAATCAACCAAAATGATTTTTAATCAATTGGTTATGTCACCTTAAAAGCCGTTTATCACCTAGGAAAGCCGATGGTAACGCCGGTTACAGCGCACGAATCTGCTTTTATTTCACCGGCTGTATTTATTATATTGCTGCTCGGTGAATGTCGATATTATAGCGAAATTATAAGCACAAAGTGGAATATTGAATAATAAGAGCATGAAAAAAGTAACTCAAACTGAGATTTGATAATTTTTTGGTGATTTATTTTGATTTAATCGGCTTTTTAGTGGAAGCTTTGGGATTTTTGACTGTGGTTTTTTTGACGCTTTTTATTGATAATTGTGTTTTTAGTGTGATCTGCATCATGTTTAGCATGAAAATTCAGCACCCTCGGCAGGCGAAGGTGCTGAAAAGTCACTGGCGATTTGGCTTAAACGGGCGCGTGAAGCCCTGCATGCCAAATGCCGTTAGCCGGTGTTTCTCATCCCGGCAGCAATACCGGCAATGGTCACCATCAAGGCTTCTTCGAGCTCTGGGCACGCTTGCTCGAGTTTGCGAGTGCGGTACAAGAGTTCGGCTTGCAACATATTCAACGGCTCAACGTAAATGTTGCGCAGGCGGATCGATTCTAGCCCCCACGGGTCACTTTGCATCAAGTTTTCGTTGTTCTCGACGTTGAGGACCGATTTTATATCGCGCTGTAATTGCTCGCGTAAACGTTCGCCGAGCGGTCTTAGGTTTTCGTCCACCAAGCGTTGGTCGTAGTAACGGGAGATATCGATATTACATTTGGAATAGACCATCTCTAACATCCCCAGGCGGGTTGAGAAAAATGGCCATTCACGGCACATGGTTTCCAACAAGCTCTGGTGGCCGGTATCAACCGAGTATTGAATCGCTTCTCCAGCCCCAAGCCAAGCGGGCAGGACTAAGCGGTTTTGGCTCCAAGAGAAAATCCATGGAATCGCACGCAAGCTCTCCACGCCGCCATTGGGATTGCGTTTTGACGGGCGAGAGCCAAGCGGCAACTTGCCGAGCTCCAGCTCAGGGGTGGCTTGGCGAAAGTAAGGAACAAAGTCCGGCTCACCGCGCACCACTTTGCGATAGGCTTCGCAAGAGAGCTCCGACAACACATCCATTAAATCGCGCCATTCTTGTTTTGGCTCAGGAGGCGGCAACAAGTTGGCTTCTAAGATGGCACTGGCGTACAAGTTAAAGCTGTTGACCGCCACTTCCGGTAAACCGAGTTTAAAGCGGATCATCTCACCTTGTTCGGTCACTCGCAGGCCGCCTTTTAAGCTTTTTGGCGGTTGAGATAACAAGGCGGCATGGGCAGGTGCGCCCCCGCGTCCGACAGTACCACCGCGGCCGTGGAACAAGGTCAGTTCAATGCCTTCTTGCTCAGCGACATTGACTAAGGCTTCCATCGCGCGGTATTGGGCCCAACCGGCCGCCATGCCACCGGCGTCTTTAGCCGAGTCTGAGTAGCCGATCATCACCATTTGATGATTTTGAATAAAGCCGCGGTACAAATCGATGCTCATTAACTGGCGCATTACCGATTCGGCGTTGTTCAGATCTTCTAAAGTTTCAAACAGCGGGCACACATCCATGCGATATGGGCAACCCGACTCTTGCATCAGCAGATGAACCGCTAAGATATCAGAGGCTTTGCGCGCCATCGAAATCACGTAAGCACCAAAGGCTTCACGGGGCTGAGAGGCGACAACACGACAGGTATCGAGCACCTCTTGAACCGGCGCTGAAGGTTGCCAGTTGCGCGGCAATAATGGGCGTTTCGAGCTGAGCTCAGCGGTCAAAAACGACACCTTATCTTGCTCGCTCCACTGATCGTAATCGCCAAGGCCTAGGTAGCGAGTCAGTTCAGATAACACATCGGAGTGACGGGTGCTTTCTTGGCGAATATCGTGACGGACCAGGTACACCCCAAAGGCTTTCACGCGGCGCAAGGTATCGAGTAACGAACCGTCGGCAATAATGCCCATGCCACATTCGTGCAGCGATTGGTACATGGTGTACAACGGCTGCCAAAGCTGGTCAATGTTGCGCAGCGGCGCCTTGGTGATCATCTCTTCACCGTTTAATTTGGCCTCGAGAATGGCGTTGTTTTTTAGCAACAATTCACGCAACTGCTTTAAAATGGCGCGATAAGGTTCGTGCGCTTCTTCGCCGGCGATGTCGCGTACCGCTTGGTTGCATTTGACCATCGACAATTCGCTGATCAGCTCATTGATGTCATTGAGATACAGATCGGCGGCTTTCCAGCGTGACAGCAACAGCACTTCGCGGGTCACTTGGTGAGTGACAAACGGGTTGCCGTCGCGATCGCCGCCCATCCAAGAGGTAAAGTGCACAGGACGCGCATCGATCGGCAAGCCTTCGCCCAAGTAATCGACGAGGCGTTCATCGAGTTGGCGCAAAAAGTCCGGCACCGCCTCCCACAAGGAGTTTTCCACCACGGCAAAACCGGACTTGGCTTCGTCAAGTGGTGTAGGGCGCTGCTGGCGGAAGGTGTCAGAATGCCAACTTTGCGCCAACAATTGCTCGAGGCGGCGTTTGACGTTTTGACGTTCTTTGTCGGTTAACTCGGCGATGTCGAGCTGTGACAAACAGTCGTTGATCTTGACCAATTTATTGATCATGGTGCGACGGGTGATCTCGGTAGGGTGCGCGGTCAACACCAGTTCGATGTTTAAGTCGCGAATCGCTTCGGCGGTGTTGAGTTTACTGACGTCCTTTTGCGTCAGTTTGTCGAACAGTTCATTGAGCGTATCCGTGCTCAGTTGGCCACTTTCGCCGTGGCGAGATAACGTGTGGTGTTGTTCGGCGATGTTGGTCAGATTCAAAAACTGGTTAAAGGCGCGCGCGATCGGCGTGAGTTCTTCATCGGGTAAGTTTTTGATCGCCTCGATCAATTCATCGTTGGCGTCTTTACTGCCTTTTAATGCGGCTT
>JBFGYW010000153.1:0-6916 GCA_041587235.1 Vibrio sp. | reverse complement strand
GCAAGCGCTTTTACTTTTCGTGCCCGCTGTCTACAACGCCAGACCAATAGCACTGTCTACTCTCCACACTGTCTTTCACTGATCCCTTACCTTCAGCAGTCTGCATTCCCATGCGGGAGTATGGGAACGAGGGAATACTCGGTGTTTACTGTCTTAAACTGTGTTGTACTGTCCCACACTGTCATAAACTGTCTTTCATCGATCCCTTACCTTCAGCAGTCTGCATTCCCACGCGGGAGCATGGGAACGAGGGAATACTCGGTGTTTTACTGTCTTAAACTGTGTTGTACTGTCCCACACTGTCATAAACTGTCTTTCACTGATCCCTTACCTTCAGCAGTCTGCATTCCCACGCGGGAGCATGGGAACGAGGGAATACTCTGTGTTTTACTGTCTTAAACTGTGTTGTACTGTCCTACACTGTTATAAACTGTCTCAGAGTTAATCGCGTTTCCAAAGGATATGGCAAAACTTCTGCTCGGGGTCGCGGCTGATAAGAAGGCGAGCAAAGACATCATCGAGTTCGTCATTGTCTTCATTAACTAGGCCGATTCTCACTTCAGCGTACTGCTCATCGGCGGTATCAAACCCCACGTGTTGTGGCCAATCTGCACCGGTTTCAACCAGTTCCGCAGCACCGCGCTCTTCAAATTGCGCAGTGAAAATAATCACATCAGCAGGTTCGAGGTTATCAGGCGCCATCTCGAGAAAAATGTCGTAGGCGGCATCGATCACATCGTCATAAGAAATCAGTTCACTCATAAAATTACGCTCGGCTCATGTATTTGCGTTCTGCGGTATTCACAATAATGCGATCGCCAGTGGCAATGTATTCGGGCACTTGCACAACAAGACCAGTGGCAAAGCGGGCCGGTTTGGTTCGTGCAGAAGCCGAAGCGCCTTTAATTGACGGGTCTGTCTCTTCAATGACGAGCTCGACAGAGGCCGGTAAATCAATCGCGGCCGCTTCGCCGTTAATCAACACTACTTGCAACCCTTGGATCTCTTCATTGATGAACAGCAATTCCTCTTCAATGTCGTCTTTCTTAAAGCTGTATTGAGAGTAGTCTTCATTGTCCATGAAAATGTAATCGTCGCCATCGATATAAGAAAAGCTCGCGGCGCGTTTGAACATTTCAACGGTGTCGAGTTGTTCATCGGCCTTAAAGCGCTCATCCACTTTTCCGCCGGTTGCCAGATCAGTAAATCGGAAGCGATAAATGGTCGAGGCACCTCGAGCACTTGGCTTGGTCACTTCAATATCTTTTACTAATAAAATTTTGCCATTGTATTCAACAGCGAAGCCTTTTTTAATGTCACTGACTTTTGGCATAAAATGCACCTTTAATGAAAATGAGAAGGCGATTATACCCTGTTCCAACCACAAAGAGGAACTGCTTGATTAAACAAGTATTGTCTGATTTTACCCGTCGCGGTGGATGACATCAGCCCGCTTCGGTAATAGCAGCGCGGTTTGAGTGCCGTTGTCTCACGCAATGGGCCATTCTGTTGGCAACATCGCTTCACCGCACCGGCGATCACGTGTAAAATTAACCCATAACAGGATAAAATCGACAGACCGATGTACGTGACCTGGTACAAAACCAAAACGTTGATCCTTCATGTTTTTTATTGGTAATGCAGGCTAATGTATTTAAGCAAATTCTCACCGCAATCCCCTTTTCAAGCCGAATTTCAAGCCGCTATGGACATGGTGCTGGCGTTTTTGCAAAGCGAACTTGGCGATCAGATCCACAGCCTCTACCTCTATGGCAGTGTCGCTCGCGGCTGCGCCAAACCTGGGCGTTCTAATCTCGACATGGTGATGGTGCTCAACCGTTCGCTCGGCACCAAGCAAAGCACCTTACTCAATACCTTGCGATGGCACCTGCAACGCCGCCACCCTAAAGTGAATGGCTTGTCGCTCAAAATCGCCCAGCTCGATCAAGTCGCCTCGCTTGAAGGGGTACTCAATTGGGGCTTTTTACTGCGCCATTGCTCAACCTGTGTATACGGTGAGGATTTGGCAGAGTGCTTTGGTGACTATCAACCGAGTTGGGAAATTGCCAAATACTGGAATATGGATCTCGAACAGTGGTTAGTTCATCACCGGCGTAAAATGGCCGAAGCCCAAGAGCAAACATCACTGCTCGATGTACAATACCAGGTGGCGAAAAAGCTGTTACGAGCGGCGTATTCGCTGGTGATGCACAAAGATCAGCAGTGGTTTGATGAGCCGCTCGATTGCGCACGGGCCTTTTTGTCTTATCACCCGGAGCAAGAGGTGATGATTAAGCGCCTCATCTTGCTGTATTTACAAAAGCCGGTCGCCAAACGCTCCTCGATTGCCATCATTGATCAATTTGGCCAGTGGTTAGTAAAGCAGTATCAAAAAACCGAATTTCGCATTGGTTGATTGGTCTTTAAGTTGAACCATATTGGCCTCGGCGTTTAACGAGGCCTTCAAAACAGGCCGAGCTGCGGGATCGCCAATTGGTCAAACTGCAAATCGATGTAGGGCAAAATCGCATCGGCCACCGGTTTCAGCTGCTTATCTATATAGTGCTGATAGTCAATCGGACTGGTGAGGTAGCTTTTCGGCTCGGGCCCGTTGACGGTGATAAAGTATTCGATGTAACTGCGTTTTTGATATTGCAGGGGCCGGCCGAGTTGGCGGTTTTTTTCATCGGCCAAACGCGCGGCTCTGACTTGCGGTGGCACGTTCTTTTGATATTCCTTTAGCGCGCGGCGCAACTGCTTGCGATACACCAGTTTGTGATCCCATTGGCCCGATTGGGTCTTCTCGACAAACTCTCTGATCCATTGGCTCGGGTCCTGGCCGTGAAATACCCTTTGATACAACTCAGCCTGAAACTCATGAGATAACGGAGTCCAATCGGTGCGTGCGCTTTCTAACCCCTTAAAGATGATCGACTCTTGGCCGTTTTTGACGATCAGCCCGGCATAGCGCTTTTTCGATCCGGTTTCTTGACCGCGAATGGTCGGCATCAAAAACTTTAAATAGTGGGTTTCGTATTCAATTTCCAGCGCCGACTCAAGGCGATATTCACTTTGCAGGTGCGATTGCCACCAAGCGTTGATCTTTGCCGCAAGTTCATTACCGATCTGATCGGCTTGCTGCGGATCGCTTAGCTTACCCAAAGAAACAAAGGTCGAATCGGTGTCTCCGTAGATCACCTCATAGCCTTGCTCCTCGATCAGCTGTCGAGTTTGCTTCATGATTTCATGGCCACGCATCGTAATGCTTGAGGCAAGGCGCGTATCAAAAAATCGGCAGCCCGACGAGCCAAGCACACCATAAAACGAGTTCATAATGATTTTTATTGCCTGAGAAAAGGCCCACTCTTGCGCTTTTTTCGCTCGGTCCCGTGCTGACCACAGGGTTTCGATCAGCGCGGGCAAAAAGTGGTGCTGGCGATGAAACTGACCGCCGCGAAATCCCGGTACCGATTGATGCTCGCCGGTGCCAATTGGCTGCTGTAATCCTTCTATTAACCCCATAGGATCGATTAAAAAACTGCGGATGATCGAAGGGTAGAGGCTTTTAAAATCCAGCACGATCACCGAATCATACAAACCGGGCTTAGAATCCATCACATACCCGCCAGGGCTGGCTTGCCAATTTTCTGGCATTAAATTGGGCGCAACATACCCTTGGCGGTGAAGGCGCGGCAAGTACAAATTGGTAAATGCCGCGACCGAGCCACCGACGCGGTCGAGTTCCACACCGGTTAATTTTGAGCGCTCAATGGCAAACTCAAGCATGTGGGTGTGTTTAAAAATGCGATCAACCAATTGACAGTCTTTGAGGTTGTAAAACGCCAACGCCGGTTTGTCGTGAGCAAACATATGGTTGATGTGTGCCATGCGATCATGAGGGTCATCAATGGCTTTGCCTTCGCCGAGCAGCTGCTGAGAGACATTTTCTAACGACCAAGATGAAAAATGATACGTGGCGGTTTTTAAGGTATCAATACCATCGAGCACCACGCGACCTGGCAAGGTTAGGTAGCCTTTATTTTGTTGCGATTGGCGATAGTGACCTTTTTGGCCGCCGCGGCCGATAGCAAAGGGAAGCCGGTGATATTGGGCGCGCTGAAACAATAAACGAAAATCAAAGTCGATCACATTCCAACCGATGATCACATCGGGATCAAAGCGCTCAAACCACTCGGTTAAGGCGATCAACAAGGCTTTTTCATCGGCCACCCATTGAATGGGGGTAGAGCTAGCATCAGACAAGGGCGGGTTATTATCGCCTCTGTTGTCGATGGCGTCATTTTTGTCATCAGGTGAGTTTGTCGACCTGGTGCTAGATGGCGGCTCACCGACCATGATCACCCGTTTATCAAGCTCACTATAAAGACCCACTGAGTACAGAATGCCTTTTTGTGAACACTCAATGTCCAGTGATACCATGGTGAGCTTGGGCTGATACTCGACTGGGCGAACTTTGGTTTGTTGAACGCGCCGATAGCGGGGTAAAATGTGACTGTGGCCGACAAACGCCATCGAACCTTGAATAAAACGCTCCATTAAAAAGCGATCTGCTAAACGAATATCGTCTTCATAGCTGGTGATGTCGGCCTGAGCTAACAACTCAAGCCAGCGCTTGTGTTGCGAAATAGTGACGCTGTAACAAGCTGTCATCGCCTGATGTTGGAAATTTTTCAGTGATAGAGAATTAAAGCGAGTGCTTAAACCGTGCTGCGAGGCCAGTGATTGCGCTTTGGGCAGAGACTCGGTGGCAATAAAACACACCGGCTCTTGATCGGTAACCAGAAGTTGCACTGGGCCATTATTGGTCGCGACCCAGAGTTCGATTTCGGTGCGCTGCCCTTTGTCACGAGCCTGACGAGTTAATAAAAACCCAACATCAACTTGATTTTCCGCCATGTTCATTGCTTAAAAATGGCAAGATTAACACATTCAATAATAAAAATACGCTTTACTCGTCCATTGTTGCTGGTCAGTTTGCCACTGCTGCCATTGATAGGAGCTTCTTATTGCCCAGTGTTGGGATAGTGTCCAATGCCAATCGAGGGATACCTGATGACGATGATGTGACGTGCTTTGCAAAGCATAAAAATGCTCACTGCTGAGTTTAACTGTATGATGGTTTGTCATCTGCCATAACATGCCTATTTCCGCACCTAGCGCAACCTGCACTTTGTGTTCAGTCGCACTGCCGTGAGCAACTTCACCGCCAAACAGAGCATAGCCTACCACGTTGTCAGTTAAGTTTATTGTTTGTCCACCAGAGCCTTTTAAGTGTAAACGCCCATCTCGCTGAGTGCGTTCACCTGGCAGGCGGTCAAAACCAAGATGTAGATGCCACGCCAAGTTATTGAACAAGTCATCGCTGGTGGCAATGGACCAAATATTCATCAGGTCGAGCCGCTCTAGCGAGAGCGAGTCAGATGAAGATAAAGCCCACTGGCTGTCGAGAAAGCTCAATTGAGCGCCGGGAATAAAACCGTCGCTGTTATCCAATAAATCGTGATAAGCCAAACGCCAGTCAAACAACAAGAAGGTTTCGTTGTCCTGTGCATGCTTTACGCCAAGGCCAACTCGGCGACTACCGTGTCCTTGTAAAGGGGAGACATCGGGGATGGTCACAGGCGTAAACGGGGAAGGGGGCGAGAGCTTGGCGCGTTGCGTTAGCCACTTGGTCATGTGTTTGGCCGCTTGTTGCCGCGCTAGTCCCTCTTGATAAAACTCAAAGTTATACCATTGATAGGTAAATTCGTAGACTGCCACTTTTTGCGCCTCGCTCAGAGGACTGTCTTTAATTGATTGACCAGCTTTTAATTGTTCTACCCAAGGTAACAAAGCACTGTCAAACTCTTGAGATTGATGAATCAAACGCGTCCCCTGTGAAGCGCGATAACGCGGGGAGTCGAGCAACCCTACTTGCTCAAGCGCCGTCACCGTGTCTGAGGGAATGGCGTAGAGGGGAAATTGGCTGACCAAATCCAAATCTTCGCGTGCCAATTGTAAAAGAGACAGCAGTTGGTATGAGCAGTTTTCATCGACGAAATAATAATCAAATTGCGCGCTTTTGAGCTCCCACAAATGCCACAGTACCCGCGTGACTTCTTGGCGGGATAGCTGTAAGGGAAACTCCCAGATATCACGAGACTCGATGTCATTGTACTCTCTGACTTTCCGATAATAGGGCATCACAGCAAATTGGCCGGGGTATTGGCCAATCAAACCTTTTATCGCGAATAAGGCCGCGTTGTCTGCTGGGTCTGGTTCTGCAGCAAAGTTAATCGCAAAGGCAACCAATTCTTTATTACGAGTTTGATCAATGGCATTGACTCTGAGCAACGTGTGCCCAAAGGCTGAAGAGGGGTTATTCATATAGGCTGTGGGAAACACCAGAGTCATCGTATCTGGGTTTAAAATGTATTGCCATTGTTTGAGTTCGTGACAGTGCGCGATCTTTTGAGCCGCTTCACGGTCATCGAGGTTCGGTTGTAATTGTCGGTCTAACCAGAGAAAACGCGCAGGGTATTGACAGCGGCTTGATTGACGAATGGCTGCGTCTTGATGATAAATAGCATTAAAGGTGGCTTCTAACTCGGCGAGAGGATCGTTTTTTCCCGTGTCGGCGAGAAAGAAATCTTGACTGTCGATGGTACTTTTCCATCCCATTAGCAAAGGACGGGGGAGGTAGTGACCGAGTTTAAGCCAATACGGGCTTTCGGCTAATTGACGCATGTTAGTGGCATTGAGTACGGGCTTGGCCGTAGAAGACAACGAGAAAACAATCGATAAAATGAGAAAGAACACTGCGGGCATTGGCATTATTAAAGGTGGCATCGTCGTCGAAGCCACCTTTTCCTTAGAGATGACAGATGATTAAATGGCGTAGGCAGCGAGGGAGTCT
>JBFGYW010000152.1:0-6917 GCA_041587235.1 Vibrio sp. | reverse complement strand
GATAACCTCAAGCTCGCGTAATACCAATCTGATTAAGTATGTGGTCAATGATAGCGCAGAGAAAAAGCTTGAGAACAAGGCAACCTATTTATTTATAAATACAAGACAGTTAGTAGTTGTTCTACAAGTTATTTTCTTAACGATGTTATCGAGTTTTTTTACCAGCTAGGGTGACCAGCTATTTAGTTAGATTGGTATAAAAAGCCAAGCGGCGTTCACCACAGGGAGCAGTGTGTCAGGCTTACCAACCAAAAAACTCGCGATGATGAGTATTGAGCAGCAAAATCATCGGTAAAAAGTACAGCGCACTAAATTGAAAACCGAGCACAATCAAACTGACAATCGTCAAACGAACTAATAAACGCGATGGTGATAACACATCGACCTCCTCAATAATACTTCTATCAATGATGCGATTAGTATACATTTTAACCAATTCAGTGCAATCGCATTTTGGCTATTAGACCTTAGTCGAAAGGGGTGAAAACTGAAGCCCTGATCACAAGTTATTGGCAAAGCTTAAATTTCATATTTTGACGTGCTTCAAAAAAATCGATAAAAAAAGCCATCGCAAAGGCGATGGCTCACAAGATTTACTCGATGAAAGGTCGAAATTGATTAGGCTCGCAGCGAACGCTCACCGCGCGCCATACCAACGACACCAGAGCGAGCTACTTCAATCACTTCTGTCACTTCAGAAATGGCGCGAATAAAGGCATCGAGTTTATCACCAGGGCCAGTCAACTGTACCGTGTACTGAGATGGGGTGACATCGACAATCTGGCCGCGAAAAATATCCGCAGTGCGTTTGACTTCTTCGCGCGCAAACCCATCGGCTTTGATCTTCACTAACAACAACTCGCGCTCTAGGTGATCAGTCTCGGAGACTTCTTGCACCTTAAGAACATCGATCAGCTTGTGCAACTGCTTGAGAATTTGCTCAAACTGCATACGGTCGGTCTCAGTGGTGATATTTAAGCGCGACAAGGTTTCATCATCGGTTGGCGATACCGTTAATGATTCAATGTTGTAGCCACGCTGAGAAAATAGGCCAACAACACGTGATAAAGAACCCGGTTGGTTTTCAAGTAATACTGAAATAATGTGTCTCATAATTAGGTTCTCTCCGTCTTGCTTAACCACATTTTATCCATGCCCTCGCCCTTAATCTGCATTGGGTAGACGTGCTCAGTCTCATCGACATTGATATCGACAAACACCAGGCGATCTTTCATATCCAAGGCTTTTTGTAAGCCCGATTCCAACTCTGCCGGTGAATTAATGCGGATACCAACATGGCCATAAGCTTCGGCAATCGCGGCAAAATCCGGTACTGAGCTCATGTAAGAGTTCGAGTGGCGGCCTTGATAAATGATGTCTTGCCACTGTTTGACCATGCCCAAGAAGCGGTTGTTAAGGTTAATGATTTTAACCGGAATATCATATTGCAACGCGGTCGAGAGCTCTTGAATATTCATCTGAATACTGCCATCGCCGGTCACCACTAACACCTCTTCATCAGGGTGGGCAAACTTCACGCCCATCCCCGCGGGCAGACCAAAGCCCATGGTGCCCAAACCGCCTGAGTTAATCCAACGACGCGGCTTGTTAAACGGGTAATACAAGGCGGCAAACATTTGATGCTGACCCACATCAGACGCGACATACGCATCGCCATTGGTCAAACGGTGCAAGGTTTCAATCACTTGTTGCGGCTTAATACGCTCAGGATCGGTCTCATAAGCAAGACACTGACGTTCGCGCCAAGACTGGATCGACTGCCACCAAGGGTCGAGGTTTTGCAACTCGGCACTGGCTTCTTGCTCAACCAACAACTTGAGCATGGCATCGAGCACCTTGTCTGCCGAGCCGACGATCGGCAAATCCACTTTGACGTTTTTTGAAATCGACGACGGGTCAATATCAATGTGCATGATTTTGGCATTCGGACAGTATTTTTCTAGATTGTTGGTGGTGCGATCGTCAAAACGAACGCCAACACCAAAGATCAAATCGGCATTGTGCATGGCCATATTGGCTTCATAGGTGCCGTGCATGCCAAGCATTCCTAACGAGTTAGCATGACTGCCGGCAAAAGCGCCGAGTCCCATCAAGGTGCTGACCACCGGAAGATTGAGCTTTTCTGCCAACATGGTCACTTGGCGATCCGCTTCAGAAATCACCGCGCCACCGCCGATATAAAGCACTGGTTTTTTCGCTGCCATCAAGGCTTTAAGCGCCTTTTTGATCTGACCTTTATGGCCGGCCGTGGTCGGATTGTACGAGCGCATCGACACCGACTCTGGATACTGATAAGGAAATTTTAACTGCGGATTCATCACATCTTTTGGCACATCAATCACGACCGGGCCAGGGCGGCCAGTCGATGCAATGTAGAAGGCTTTTTTGATGATCTCTGGAATGTCCTCGGCTTTTTGCGCCATAAAGCTGTGTTTGACGATTGGGCGCGACACCCCAATGATGTCACACTCTTGGAACGCATCGTTGCCAATCAGATTGGTGGGTACGTTACCGGCAATCACCACCATAGGGATCGAGTCCATGTAAGCGGTGGCAATCCCCGTCACCGTATTGGTCGCCCCTGGGCCAGAACACACCAGCACCACTCCCGGTTTACCGGTTGAACGTGCATAGCCATCAGCCATATGGGTCGCGGCTTGTTCGTGGCGAACGAGCACGTGTTTAATTTGATCGTCTTTGGCGTGCAATGCATCGTAAATATCGAGCACTGAGCCCCCAGGGTAGCCAAAGATTTGCTCTACGCCTTCTTCGATCAGAGATTGGACGATCATCTCTGCGCCGGACAACATTTCCATATTTTCTCCTTATCAGCGCTTCCACTACAGGTAAGTAATAAAAGTCTGATTTTACATAGTTTAGGTCTTATTCGTAGCCTAACTCGAAAAACCTCAGCTTTTCGGGCTATGCTCAACTCAAATCATAATCTGAGCCGATGACGCCCCTACTTTACTCTGCACGTGTCCATTTCGCCAATGTGCGCCAGAGCACATATCTTATCAATCACTAAAAAACACAACAATAAAAGAGCCATTAACTAGAAAATATAGCAATAATTAAAACTTAAACCTAGATAAACCATAAAAATAGTGAAAAATAAAAACAAGTCGTCGGAGTTATTCGCGCTGTCGCATGCAGAAAATACCGCTTTGCTGGCGTTTTCAGCACAATATATTGCTAAGACTAATAGATAAGGGGGGGATAGATAGGTAAAAAGAGAGGGTGAAAAAAGCAACAATAGAGAAATTAACTTGCCACTCGGGCCAACATCTCAGTGATAAAAGATTTTCTTTTTCTGTCAATGACTCAAAATCAACACAAAGGGCAAACAATGGTATCGATTCGCACGCAAAGTCTTACTGAACACTAGAGCAAAACCGGCTTAAGCCCTTTCAAACAAAGTCACCAGCCCGTTTTTTACCATGAACATCAATTGCACAACAAATAACCTCGCCAGTAAAAAAGGGCCTGGGACACGCCGCCTGATCAAGACGGCGTTTGATACATAGACTCAATCGCGTGCGAGTATTTTTCTGTGATCACTTTGCGGCGCAACTTTAACGTTGGTGTAATTTCTCCGGCTTCAATCGAAAACGCCGCCGGCAACAACGTAAAACGCTTAATTTTTTCGTAGTTGGCCAATTCTTGTTGAACCTGTTGCAAACGCTCAGTAAACAGCGTTTGAACATCGCGATGTTTGAGCAAACTGTGACGGTCAGCAAAGGCGATACTGCGCTCTTTGGCAAACTGCTCTAACGACTCAAAACAAGGCACGATTAATGCAGACACAAAATGGCGCATGTCGGCCACAATCGCCACCTGCTCAATAAACTTATCTTGCCCGACCACTCCTTCGACTCGCTGCGGCGCAATGTACTTACCGCCCGAGGTTTTCATCAGCTCTTTGATGCGGTCGGTGATGTGTAAACGGCCTCGCTCATCGAGATGGCCCGCATCGCCGGTTTTGAGAAACCCGTGTTCATCAAAGCTATCCGCTGTGGCTTGCTCTAAACCATAATAACCACGCATCACCATAGGCCCGCGCACTAAAATCTCATCATTGGTGCCAATTTTAATCTCAGCATTGGGCATCGGCTCGCCAACGGACTCCATTTCGATACCGGTGTCGGCCCAGCAGGTCACCGTGGCCGTGGTTTCTGTCATGCCATAACCCAGCTTGACATTAATCCCCATCGCATGAAAAAAGCGGCCAATGTTGGCGTCCAACTTAGCGCCGCCACAAGGCATCATGCGAATGCGACCACCGAGCGCATGACGCACGCGTGAATAAACCAGTTTATCGGCTAAGCGATAACGCAGTGAATCGGTTAATTGTGGGTTTTCTAGTGCTTTTTTGCCTAAAGACTCCGCCCAAGTCAGCAGCGCTCGGCGATAAAAAGGCGCTTTATCCGCTTTGTCGCGAATGCCTTGGTAGACTTTTTCATAAAATCTTGGCACCGCACACATCAAGGTGGGCCGTACTTGCCCTAACGCCGCTTGCACCTCGGCAGGGTTAGCAAGATAGGCATTACAAGCACCGCGGTACAACACGTAGTAACTCCAAGCGCGCTCAAAGATATGCGCCAATGGCAAGAAACACATCGAGACATCGTCTTGGTTGACATCGAGTTTTTGGTCGTGTGCTAACAATTGCGCGCCAAGGTTCGCATGATCCAACATCACCCCTTTGGGATTGCCCGTGGTACCCGAGGTATAAATCAAGGTGAACAAATCGTCTTGCGCAACGCTTTGCAACCGCTGAGCAAGCTCTGAATCAGGCGTTTTGTCCGCTAGGGCAATAAAATCACCCCAAGCGAGCAATTTGCCTTGGTCGGGCAACGTAATGGTATCGTCTAAGGTAATGATCCAAGGGCAAATATGGCTGACGGTTTTTCGCGCCGCTAAAGCCAGCTCTAACTGTTGCTGTGAGCCGACAAACACCACTTGCGCCTTGATATCGCCCAGAATATGGCACACTTGCTCGAGCGTACTGGTGGCGTAGATTGGCGTACTAATGGCGCGAATCTGCAACAAGCCAACATCGGCAAACGTCCAACGCGGGCTATTATCAGCAAAGATAGCACCGGTTTGTTGTACCCCCATTCCCATATGAAGCAAGGCCTTGGCCACCGCATCACTCTGCTGGCCAAACTGGCGCCAAGTGAGAGATTGCCATTGCCCTTGTTGCTCAAAACGCATCGCCGTTTTATCGGCAAGCGCATCAAATTGGGTTCGTAAATGAGTAACAAGATGGAAAGAAGGCTGTGTCATACAAGGGCTCGTCAGTTCAGCTTACAAGTGTTAGCTATCTAAAATGATGGGATTTTATCCATCAATGGATAAAAGACAAGAGCTAGTGGTGCTTTGTTGGTAAAAATGCGCACTTTATTGTGATTCATCGCTAAATTATTGGTAAAACTGTGGTTTAAAACCGCAAAAAAAGCGTCACCTACTGGCAACGCTCTGTTGATTTGACCGATTTTATTGGGCTTGTTTATTTCGCGACGACTTTGCCACAAGAAGCCATAAGCTGATCGCGCAGCCAAACGTGGCCTTTGTCTTTTTCACTCGATTCATGCCAGCTCAAGTAACCACTAATGTCTTTTTGCTCAAATGGGAAGGCCAAGATTTGCAGCTGATCGCTGTTCGACGCATTCTCCGCCATCCAACGCGGCGCAACCGTGACCAGATCAGACTGGGCGACAACGTACAATAAATTGCTCAAGCTGCTGCCTTCGTATGCGGCGCTGACCGGCAAATCGCGGTAAGCCTGCTCAGAGAAACAGCGTTGACCATGTGCTTTTGACAGCTTGGCCAAGCTTTCGTTGAGCAATTGCTCTGGAGTGATCTCACCCTTGATGCGCGGATGGTTTTTCGACGTGACCACCACTAGTTCATCGCGGAAAATTTCGGTGCTGCAAAAGCCGTTTTCTTCAAAGCGCGCGTAATCGATAACAAAGTCAATGTCCTGGAAACGCAAACGCTGTGACAAGTTGGTATCGAACTCGGCATCGAGGTGCAATTGAACGTGCGGCGCTTGTTGGTGAATGTCATTCATCACTGTCGGCGCGAAACGCATATCACTTGGGCTGCAAATCGACACTTTAAACATACGCGTCGAGGTCTCAGGTTGAAAAGACATCGCAGGTAATTCATTGCGGATTAACTGCAAGGCCTGGCGAACGGGGCCAAACAATTGACGAGCGCGCTGGGTCGGAGAAATGCCGCGCCCCTGACGCATAAACAATTCATCGTTGAACATCACTTTAAGGCGCGCGACTGCATTGCTCACCGCCGGTTGAGACATGCCCAAGTTGTGCGCGGCACGGGTAATGTTTTGCTCTTGCATCACCGCATCAAATACCGTTAATAGGTTTAAGTCTACGCCGCGTAAAGTACTTTCGTTGTTACGATAGCTAGCAACAGAATGGATCGCTTCTTTCTTGTCTAACATGTCTACTTTTCCTCATCGTGATTCAGGCCAAGTTGTATTTGTATACGCAATGCCAGGCCCAGAGATAGTTCGCTTATCGAATGTTGCAATCACTATGATTCATTTAGCTGGTGATTAGTATCAAACTTGATATTAAATCAGCTCTTTTTAGACTTCATTATAACAAAACCTTAAAAATCAATGATTTGATGATTTTATAAAAAAATATAAATCCAATAAATTTATCTTTTTTAGACAATTTATTGACTACACTTATTGTTTATTGGTCTTTTTGAAGCACGAATTAATAACAGAGAGAAACCATTCAGGCAGTCAATAACGGCCCCATCAGCGACTCAACGGTCGTGAACGCAGCGCATTGTTGTCGCCGTTAACGCCATTAGCCTTGACGATTGAGCTCGGTATATTTGTTCGCGGTTGCCCG